>VHBD01000063.1 GCA_016872125.1 Sphingomonadales bacterium | reverse complement strand
CGGTATCGCCAAGCCCCCATCATCACCAAGCCCCCATCATCACCAACCCCATTGAACCCCACTTTTTAAATTCATTGTTATGTACGGAGGAGGATATGTACCCGCCGGGGCCGATGAGCCCAAGGTATCAGCCGAAAACCCTGAATTGCTCGCTCAATTTGAGGCGCGTATCGCCCGTGGCGAAAAAATTGAACCCAGGGATTGGATGCCTGCGGCCTACCGCAAGCAGCTGATTCGCATGATCGAGCAGCATGCGCATTCCGAAATTATCGGCGCACTGCCCGAAGGCACATGGATAACCCGTGCCCCCGGTTTTCGTCGCAAATTGGCCTTGATGGCCAAGGTGCAGGACGAGGTCGGCCATGCGCAGCTTCTGTATTCGGCCGCCGAGACCCTGGGCAAAAGCCGGGAGGATATGCTCAACGACCTGATCAACGGCAAGTCCAAGTATTCCAACGTTTTTAATTATCCCGCCGAGACCTGGGCTGATGTGGCGGTGATTGGTTTTTTGATTGATGCGGCGGCTATTGTCAACCAGGTTGCCAATTCCAAAGGCTCGTACGGTCCTTACTGCAGGGCCCTGGAACGGATTTGTTACGAAGAGAGCTTTCACCTCAAGCAGGGTCACTCGGTTTTTGTCTGGTTGGCCACCGGAACGACTATGCAAAGGGAAATGTTGCAAAGCGCTTTGAACCGTTGGTGGGAGCCCATCATGCATTTTTTTGGACCCTCGGATACCATGTCGCAGCATACCGAAACCTTGATGCGATGGAAGGTCAAAATGGCATCGAACGACGTGATGCGTCAGCAGTTCCTCAACATGTACGTGCCCAAAATTTGGGAGTTGGGTCTAAGTCTCCCGGACTCTGAACTGCGCAAAGATGAATTCACCGGTCAATGGTTGTTCACCGAGCCCAATTGGGATACCTTCTTTCAGGTGATTAACGGGAACGGCCCATGCAACCGGGAGCGATTGGCCGTACGCAAGATCGCCGAGGAACGAGGTGCCTGGGTAAGGG
The DNA here is from genome assembly GCA_016872125.1 of Sphingomonadales bacterium. Lineage (GTDB taxonomy): Bacteria > Bacteroidota > Bacteroidia > UBA7662 > UBA7662 > SYHX01. The sequence continues at coordinate 6,522 of VHBD01000063.1, read as the reverse complement.
CAGCCCTTCGACGTGCTGACGCCCGCTACGCAACCCCTTTGGCATAACCTATCGCTGATGCCCATTTTGTCCCTCGATCCTCGGGTCAATCGTCTGCAGGCTGAAGAGGTCCCCGCTGATCAAGCGCCTGTTTTGGTGCCCGGGGATCATTGGCCTAGTTACCAAGTCTTTCATCAGCGTCGACGTGGCGAGAAGCACAGCAGTGTAGGGATCGTCCATGCTCCCAGTTTGGAAATTGCGATGGCGATGGCCAAAGAACAGTTTGCCCGACGTGGGGAGACCTCCAACTTATGGGTGGTGTGTACTGCAGACGTCTTGGAAATGGATTATGCAGACGAAGATGTTTTTCGAACCACGCCCGCCAAAAGTTACCGGGATCCTGCCGGTTACAAAGTCAACGACAAAATTGAGGCCTACAAAGCCCAACAAACCACTCCATGATGGCCTTCAGTATCCCCACGAGCCCCTTACCCCGATATTTGTTGCAATTAGCTGATGATCAACTGGTTATGGGTCATCGCAATTCGGAATGGACCGGTTTGGGGCCTATTTTGGAAGAAGATATTGCGTTTTCGTCTATTGCCCAGGATCAGGTGGGTCATTCGCTGGCCTTTTACGAGATCTTGCATCAAACGTACGGTTTGGATAATCCGGATCAAACGGCGTTTAATCGTCCCGAAAATGGGATGCTTTCTTCGTGGTTGGTGGAGCAGACCATTGGCGATTACGCATTTAGCTTGGTCCGACATTGGTGTTATGACCAAGCCGTGGCCTTGCGTTACGAATCCTTGGCCCAAATTCAAGACCCCAACCTGCAGGCTTTGGCCATGAAATTGCGTGGCGAGGTGAAGTACCATACTTTCCACGCGCAGACCTGGATGAAATCCTTACTCCAAGGGAGTGAAGAGAGTCGCCTTCGCATGCTGTCGGCACTCAAAGAGGTTTGGCCTATGGCTCTTGGCATGTTTGAGGCATGGCCTGGCGAGACCGATTTGATGCAAGAGCTAGGCTCGCAGGGCGATCCTTGGTATCCTGGGGAGAAAAATCTCCAGGATCTCTGGCAAACAAGGGCCATGGAATCGTTGGCATCTTGGGGGGTTGAGGTGGAGGCCTTGGGTTTGCAACGATTGGAACCCGTTTTGGGTGGTCGCCAAGGCTACCATTCCGAACATCTGGCCCCTCTTTTGGAAGAAATGACGGCGGTTTTTCGCCTGGATCCCCAAGCCGAATGGTAAACCTTGAGCCAACAAGCCCGGATACCGCTCAGGGCCTCCAAGGGAATATTCCGCAGGGCCTCAGCCCTGTATTGCAACGCTATTGGGAGGTCTTGGACCAGGTTCCCGACCCCGAAATTCCCGCCATTTCGGTCGTGGATTTGGGCATTGTAACCCGGCTGACGGTGGAGGAAGATGGCGGGGTTCGGGTTGTGTTGACCCCCACTTTTGCGGGATGCCCCGCCCTCCGCTGGATGGAAAAAACTGTTCAAGAGGCTTTGCTTGAGGCGGGGGCCCCAGGCGTTGATGTTCAAACCACCTTTGAGAATCCCTGGACTTCGGATCGAATCAGCGAAGCCGGAAGGGAAAAGATCCGAAATTTTGGATTAGCACCTCCACCTCGTCGTCGACCAGGTTGTGCGAGTCCTGATTTGGATGTCTTGGCCCAAGCCGCCTGCCCTCGCTGTGGCTCCCAAAACACCTCCATGAAATCCCCTTTTGGCCCGACGCTCTGTCGTTCTTTGCACTATTGTTTTGATTGCCTGGAGGCCTTTGAACAATTCAAACCCCTTTGATTTTACCTTTGGCACAGGCCCTATTTATTCTAAAAATTATTTAAGATTAGCTTTTATAACTATTCACCTTATGTTATTTGAATTATCCGAAGAACACCAAATGATTCGCCAAGCTGCCCGTGATTTTGCACAAGCCGAATTATTATCTGGTGTTATTGAGCGCGACAACCATCAAGAGTTTCCTGCGGCTCAAATCGCTAAAATGGGGGAATTGGGATTGATGGGAATGATGGTGAGTCCGCAATACGGAGGTGGCGGAATGGATATGGTATCCTATGTTTTGGCAATGGAAGAAATCTCCAAAGTAGATGCCTCCGCATCCGTTTGTATGTCGGTGAATAATTCGTTGGTGTGTTGGGGCTTGGAGGCCTTTGGCTCGGAAGAACTCAAGCAAATGTATCTACCCTCCTTGGCTAGTGGTCAAAAAATCGGGGCATTTTGTTTGTCTGAACCGGAGGCAGGATCTGATGCTACATCGCAGAGGACTACGGCCCTTGACCAAGGGGATCATTACCTTTTGAACGGGACCAAAAATTGGATAACCAACGGAAATTCAGCGTCTTATTACATTGTTATGGCCCAGACGGATGTAGCCAAAGGGCACAAAGGCATCAATGCATTTTTGGTCGAAAAGGCCTGGCCCGGCGTACAGGTTGGCAAAAAAGAAGATAAAATGGGCATTCGGGGTAGCGATACCCACAGCGTTATGTTCACCGATGTAAAAGTCCCCAAATCCCACCGTATCGGCGAGGATGGTTTTGGATTCAAATTTGCTATGAAGGTTCTTTCGGGTGGCCGCATTGGAATTGCCGCCCAAGCGCTAGGCATAGCCAGCGGTGCTTTGGAGCTCAGTGTCCAGTACGCCAAAGAACGCAAAGCCTTTGGAACCGAAATCATGAATCACCAGGCGATTCAATTCAAATTGGCCGATATGGCTACCGAAATTGAAGCGGCTCGTTTGCTTTGCCTCAAAGCCGCTTGGCTCAAGGATCAGCACATGAATTATGATATTGCCTCAGCTCAGGCCAAATTGTTCGCCTCCACGGTGGCCATGAAAGTGACGACCGAAGCAGTCCAGATTCATGGGGGCTACGGGTATGTCAAAGAATACCACGTAGAGCGCATGATGCGTGATGCCAAAATCACCCAGATCTACGAAGGAACCTCCGAGGTTCAGCGAATGGTGATCTCCAGGGATTTAATCCGGGGTTAGGGATGAGAACCCCTAGAGGCGGGGGCCCCTGGAGGTAGGGGCTTTTAGTTTACCACCGGAAGGGTTGCGTATTCGCGGCCAAATTCCATCATCTGTTCCACAAAATTGTCAGGGTATTCCACCTTGACATCTTTGATCTGGCCATTGACCAGGATAGGGACCAGGCGGGGTTGAATAAATCCAGAATAAGGCTTGGATTGGATGGATTCAAAACGCTTTTTGACCTCGGCAACCAAGGCCTGATCGACTTGGACTCCGTAGGTTTCCACCAGGGCTTGGCCGGCTTTGAAATCGCCTTCGCTTTTGATGCGTTGAATTTCTCGTAACAACTGACCAAACAATTCGCGAAGAGCCTGGTAGTCGTTCACTACAAAATAGGTTTTGCCGTCTCGTTGCCTACGTTCAATGACCTTGTTGGCCAGGCCTTTCTGGTAGGCCCATCCCGCATTCAGTTGACGATTGCGCATATGGGATTCCTCGAGGTTTTCGCCAGCTTCCAATCGACGCAATTGCAGCATCAGCCCATTACGAATGTACCCATCGTATTCGGCTTTGCCCACTTCGAGGCTGGGCATCACACCCAATTCAATGAGTTTGGGGTCCATGATATAATACAATGCCACCAAATCAGCGCGGGCTTCTTCAAGGGTGGAGGCGTATTGTTTGAGGGTCTCTTTGGGGGTTCCTATGCCGGGGTTTAGCTGACCCGATGCATGTCCAATAACCTCGTGAAGGTCGGTGTGGAGGTCTCCAGCCAGAGGGCCGTATTGACGCGAGCGATCGATTTCGGCCTGATCCCAGGCAAATTCTTGAATGGAGCTTCCTTTGGCGCCCATTTCATTGTATGCGTAAACAATGTTACCCAAGGCCACTGATTTGGATCCGTGCATTTTGCGAATCCAGTCGGCGTTCGGGAGGTTGATTCCAATTGGGGTTGATGGAGAAGCATCACCGGCTTCCTGAACAACGGTGATTACTTTGGCTGAAATCCCGGTGACTTTGGCTTTTTTGTGTTCGGGTAGAATAGGAGATTGGTCTTCAAACCACTGGGCCTGATCGCCAATGGCCTTGATACGTTTGGTGGCTTCCATATCTTTAAAGGAAACAACCGACTCGTACGAGGCCCGCATGCCTAATGGATCGCCATAAACCTCGATAAAGCCATTGACCACATCAATCATGGATTCGGTATCCTGAACCCAGGCAATGTTATACGCATCCCATGTTTTGAGATCACCCGTTTGGTAATAAGCGATGAGTAATTCCAAGGCCTTTTTTTGTTTGGGATTTTCGGCGACGGTGACCGCTTTTTGGAGCCAAAACAAAATACGATCGATGGCTTGACCGTATAAACCGCCTGATTTCCAAGGTATTTCCGTAACTTTTCCGTTGACTTTGGTAAGTCGTGAATTCAGACCAAACCAAACGGGCGTGGTATCGTTGGGGTTCTTGAGTGGTTTATAGTAGGCTTCGACCTCCTTTTGGGTTACTCCGCTGTAAAAGTTGTTAGCAGAACCCGTGACCAGGTCCACGCCGGCTTCTTGATTGACTCGCTTGGCATCCCGCTTGGGATCGAACATAATGGGTTGCAGGAAAGCAGCCAATTGGCTGGGGTTGGCGTAGGCTGGTGTAATCGGAAAATTCGCTTTGGGACAACCTTGGATCAAGGTGTTCCAATAGGTGGTGTCAAATTCAGGCAAGAGCTTACGGGTGCTGTAGTGATGATGAATGCCGTTGCTGAACCATACTCTTTTGGTATAGACCATGAACTGCTCCCAACGGGGATCCTTGCGATTGCCTTCGTAATGCTCCACGATGTTTTCAAGGGTTTTGCGAATCACAAGATTGTGCTTGTAATTCTGATCCCAGATGATATCATGCCCGGAGCGAGCCGCTTGGCTGAGGTAGTAGAGAAGTTCTTTTTGCTGAAGGCTCAGATTCTCAAAACCAGGGATGCGGTACCGCAAAACCTGAAGGTCGGCGAATTGGTCGGCCAGGACCTGGAATTCCTCGGTTTTGCTGGTAGGGGCATCTTGGGAGCCGTTCTGGCAGGCATTTAGCATGAAAGTCAAGATAAGAAGGGCCATGAAGGCGGAGGAAAAGTAGGGCAGGTAGGGTTTACGGATGGTTCGCATGGGATTCAGGGTCAATAGCTGAAAAAGAGAGGATTTATTTCTAATAAGACGAATTTAGGGGTCGTTTTCCAATTAGTTTTGCCGGGATGAAAAAACCGGTCAAAAAAGGCGAAAAGAAGGCCCAAGACGCGAATCTCGGTAACGAGACTGCGCCTTATGCCCCCGAATACGCTCATATTTTGGCTGCTGAGTTGGAGGTCAATCCTGATTTTGGTCAGAAAACATCGTCCGAATTGGCTTCATCCCTTGAGGAAGTCCTTCCGACTGAACAGGTTTCTTCCTCAGCATTGGAGACGGGAATAGACATTCAAAGGGTCTTTGAAGGTGTTCAGGACATGGCTCACCAAATCGAGGCCCTCCTTTTTGCTAGCGAAAAACCTCTGGATACACGTCAGGTTACTGTACTTCTTTCTTCATTGCTTCCCGAAGCGGTCAAGTTAAACCAGGTTCAGCGGGTGTTGGATGATTTGGTCAATGAATGGCAACAACGCCCTGGGGGATTCGAATTGGTGCAAAGCGGAGGAGGATATTGCTTCTTGACCCGCAGCGCTTTTCTTCCTATCGTTCAAAAGGCAGTTTTGGAGCAGTCCAAACGGAAATTATCGGTTGCATCCCTGGAAACTCTTTCCATAGTCGCTTACAAACAGCCGGTATCTAAATCGGAAGTTGAACAAATCCGTGGCGTCAATTGCGATTTTTCAATTCAAAAATTACTTGAAAAAAATCTGATCAAGATAAGCGGTAAAGGCGATGGCCCGGGTCGGCCTACTTTGTACGCCACCACCGAACTTTTCATGGACTATTTCGGTATCAATAATATCAAGCAACTTCCTCAACTCAACGAACTTGAGCAAGAAGGTCATGAAATTGGTCGTGACGACGATGATGACTTTCCTTTTTCGGAAATGCCGCACGGAAATGCTGCAGCGGATGAATCCCTGGATTCCAAACACAATTCTTCCCAAGACTTCGAAGAATCGGAACTCTGTATTGAAGAACAATCCATTCAGGATGATAACCACGAAAATGTTAACACAACAGACAGCAGGGATGCTGACTAACCACTATCCTGATACGCCCTTTAATTTTTATTTGTGAAAAAGAAATCCGAAGATTATTCGGGTCCAGAACCTCGTCAAGAGAGGGGTAGATCAATTCGCCCCAGGACTGCCAAAACAAGCAATTACCGGTCCTCGTCGGATTTTGTACCACCGGAACGTGCATCCCAAACAGGACGCTCGGATCGTCCGTCTTACGGAGATCGTCCCGCTCGCTCGGATCGTCCGTCTTACGGAGATCGCACCAAGCGTGATGGAGATCGCCCAACACGTTCTTTTTCATCGGATCGTCCCGCTCGCTCGGATCGTCCGTCTTACGGGGATAGA
>VHBD01000062.1 GCA_016872125.1 Sphingomonadales bacterium | reverse complement strand
CCACAATGGAACGAAAGGCGGCTTTATCGCTGCGGGCGTCTTTTTGTTTGAACTCAAAAACAGAACTCAATGTATTACCGCGGTTGGCCGGGAAGGCTCCAGAGTAGAAGTCCACTTCACGAATCATGTCCACGTTGATAATACCTACCGGACCGCCTGAACTGCCTTGGGTTGCAAAGTGATTAATGACGGGAACCTCTACCCCATCCAAGTAAAAACGATTTTCGTTCGGGGCACCCCCTCGAATAATGATATCGTTGCGAAAACTCACCCCGGACGAAACTCCAGGCAAAGATTGTATGGCCTTGGAAATGTCCCGGTTACCTCCTGGATTTCGCTGAATTTCTGCAACCCCTATGTTGCGAAGCGACAAGGGGCTTTCGTCGGTACGCGAGAATGCCGAAGCCTGCACCTCCACCGCTTGTAGGGCCCTGCTGTCCGTTTCCAACTCCACATCCAAGAGGGCCACCCTCGCATCGCTAACTTGGATCTCAAAAAAGGTTTTGGGCTTATAACCCAGGAAAGAAACGGTGATGTTATAGTATCCCCTATCCAGCTGTTCCAAAGAATAGACCCCTAGTTCGTTCGTTGTGGTGCCTTGGGTTGTGCCGGGAATAATCACATTAGCAAAGGGAATCGCCTGACCCGTCAACGCATCCTTGACCTTTCCGGTAATTTTGCCTTTTTGGGCCCAGGTTTGGGCTGACCCTAGAAGTACTAAAGCTATAGCAAAGAGCATGCGGGAAAAATGTTTCATGAAAAAGTAGAACTTTTGGTTAAGGGCAACATCCACCAGGGGGTAGCAGGAGCCTCGTGATGCTCCCAATGATATCCAAAAAAATAACAAGTCACAAAGGCCCAAAGATGCCTGGCTTGCTGGGTTCGAGAGCGATGCGCATTGTTAGGGACCAAACCTTTTCCCGGGTCAGAGAAATGCGGCAAATAGGTTCCGAAGTAAAACAATTGGAGCAAACTCAAGACCGAGGGAATGATGTAAAACTGAATCATGGAAGAGCCCTGAACCCCCAACCACTGAAGGTAATTAAAGAGAATAGCACAGAGCAGAATCTGGTACCAGCGCACATAATGGGACACAAAACCGAAGAACCAGGCCCAGAAGCGTGGTGGTCCAAAATCAGGATCCTCATCGGTACCTACCAGGCGATGATGCCGGTGGTGATCGGGCAACATTCTGCTCCAAGAATTAAAAGCAAACGCCCAAAGGCATAATCTTCCTATCCACCGGTTAAGGAAGGAGTTCAATGAAACCGTGCCGTGCATGGCGTCATGAGCGGTAATGAATAAGCCTGTGAAGAGGAAGGTCTGCAATGCCATGGCAGGATACAACCACGGGTTCTGCCAAGACCATGAACGCGAGCAAGCCAAAAATAGGAAAACTGCCCAAGCGACCATGATCAACGTGGCCATTCCCAGGCCCCAACCCTTGCGAAGCCGACGATGCACCAACGCCTTGAAGCGGGGATGATGGCCCACAAAAGAGGCATCGCTGATCATCGCCCTTCGATTTTGCGGACTAATCTTGATGCCAGCGGAGAGGTGGTGGGCAAATACCAATTCATCAATTGACCTTGCTCATCCACCAAGTATTTCTGAAAATTCCACCATACCTTGGACGAAGACACCCCGTTAAGGCTCTTGGTAGTTAGCCATCGAATGACCTTATGTTGATCGGTACCCCGGGTTTTGCCTTTGGCCAGCAACAAAAAATTGACCCCGTAATTGCTCGCACAAAAGGCACCGATCTCGGAATTATCCAATGGCTCTTGGCCACCAAAGTCGTTGGTAGGGATTCCGACCACCACCAATCGGCCTTGGAATCGATCTTGGAGCCTTTGGAGCTCCGCCAGTTGAGGGGTAAATCCACATTCAGAGGCGGTATTGACCAATAGAACCTTTTTCCCCCGAAACTGGGAGAACGAAATCGTTTGACCTTGAAGGTCTTCAGCTTGCAAATCGTAGAAATTCATAGGAATATTGGATTTTTTCTCTGCTCCCACCAAAGATTTTGATTCAATGGTAGAGCAGGCGATAAAAGTCGCTACCGGAAGGAATTTAAGGAATGAAGGGACGATCAAGGAAAATTTCAAGGCAAAGATGGGGTTTGGGAAGCCAAATAGTGGTGAAAGTGAGGGATTGTATAAAATTTGCTAACAAGCATCGTCTTGGATTTGTTTAAGAAGCGGTGCATCTTTGGGCTCCAATGGACCTGCTCAACCTAGGTTACCTTAGGCCCTGGGTCAAAAGATTAAAATGATTCGTAAAGTTTTTCGATTTTTCTTGGGGTTATGGTTGTTTTCGTTAGGGTTGACCTTGCTGTACCGCTGGGTACCGGTTCCCTTTACGCCGCTGATGTTCATTAGGTTGCTGGATCAACCCCAAGAAGGCCAAGCCCACAGATGGTATAGGGATTGGGTGCCTTTGGAGCAAATTTCTCCCCACTTGATCCAAGCGGCTGTAGCCACCGAGGATCAACATTTCATGGAACACCATGGCTTTGACTTTGAGGCCCTGCAACGTGCCTACCGCAGGAATCAAAAAGGCAATAAGCGCATGTTGGGTGGATCGACGATTTCCCAACAAACTGCCAAAAATATCTTCCTCTGGCCGGCACGTAATTATTTACGCAAAGGCCTGGAAGCCTATTTCACGGTTACGATTGAATTGCTATGGTCCAAGCGACGAATTATGGAGGTGTACCTCAACAGCATTGAAATGGGTCCTGGCATATACGGGGCCGAAGCTGCATCCCAAGCCTACTTTGACCAAAGGGCTGCTGATTTGAGCAAAAGGCAAGCAGCGTTGTTGGTCGCCGCCTTCCCCAACCCCCGACAACGAAATCCTGGTCAACCCAGTCCCTATCTGCGACGAAGGGCCTCCAAAATTCAACGCCTCATGCGTCAAATTGGCCCGGTCCACTTGGATCAGCACGGATCGTCCAAAAAACCCAAATCTTTGCGATGAAAAAGCTGGACGGCTATTTAGCGAAGATGTACCTAAGCAATTATGCAGGGGCATTAGGTGTTTTCATTGTTATAGCTATTGTTTTTGACCTTACCGAAAAGTTGGACGGCTTTTTGAAGCACTCCTTGGGAGCGATGCAGATTTGGAGCGAGTACTATGTGCATTTCATACCCTATTATGCCAATTTACTCAGCCCCCTCTTTGTCTTTATCGCCATCATCTTTACAGGGGCAAGGTTGGCGGAACGTAACGAAATCATTGCAGTCCTCAACACCGGCTGGTCATTCCGACGGCTTTGCCTGCCTTTCCTTGGCGTGGCCGTTTTAATTGGTGGCCTTAATTATTACCTGAGTAATTGGGTATTGCCCGCTTCCAATCAAGCCAGGATACGTTTCGAAAGTCTTTACCTTCGGGATCCCTATTACAGCCATTCCCGGAATCAGCAATTCCAGACAAGTCCTGGTCGCATGGTTTACCTGGAATCGTATTCCAATACCGATAGCACCGGATATCGCCTGGCCATGGATCGATTCCGTCATCGGCGCTTGATCTCTAGGCTCAGCGCCGAGCGGATTCGATGGAATTCCAAGTGCCAATGCTGGGACCTTATGCAGGTCACCGAACGTCACTGGAGGGGCTCCCGCCTCAAAGTCACTACCGAATCACAGAGTCAACGCAAACTCGGCTTTCGTCCGGAAGACTTTAACCAATCCATTGCTTCGGATGCTTACCTCCTAGGCAGAAGCGATTTACTCCGCTATATTCAAGAATTGGAACGCAAGGGCAATGAAGCCACCGAACCTTTTTGGGTAGAACATTACAGCCGATTCTCAATTCCCTTCTCTGCGATCATTTTTACCTTGATGGGTTTGAGCCTCTCCACCCGCAAAAAGCGCGGCGGTATAGGTCCTGTGTTAGGGATTGGTTTGGGCTTATGCTTTGCCTTTATCGTGATGCAAAGATTCAGCCTAACTTTTGCCATCAAAGGTGATTTCCCGCCTATGCTTGCTGCTTGGACCCCCAATATTTTGTTTGGCCTGGGCACGGCCTGGCTGTACTACCGGGCCCCCAAATAGGCAGCATGAGTTTATCCGCTACGTTGAATAAGCGCACATCAGGATGGTTGGCCTATGCCGAAATGCACTTTATCGTTTTTGTATGGGGTTTTACGGCCATTTTGGGTAAACTCATCGAGGTCCATGCCTTGGATTTGGTTTGGAACCGCATGGCCATCGCCTCCTTGATCATCGGAATATGGTGTTTAGCGACCCAAGTCTCTTTGATGCTGCCTTTGAAATCCCTGTGGCCCATGTTAGGAACAGGATGGATCATCGCCTTGCATTGGGTGACCTTCTACCATGCCATTGACCTATCGAACATCGCCTTGACCTTGGCCGGCTTGGCCACCTCTGCGTTGTGGGCCTCCCTCATCAAAGCCCTTTATCGAAAACAAATCCCCAGCATCAGCGAAATTATTTTGGCATGCCTTGCCATGCTGGCAATGTTCCTCCTGATAAAGGTTCAGCATTTTGCGCCGTTGGCATGGTGGACCGCATGCCTATCCGCCATGTTAGCGGCTTGGTTTGCGGTTTTGAATTCCAAGTTAACCGAACGCTTTCAGCCTCTGCAAGTGGCCTTCTGGGAAATGGTCGGTGGATTGCTGGGTATTAGCCTTTGGCTTCTGTTCAGGTATTGGTGGATATCGATCCCAAATTCGGGTACCGTAACAATCCATCCTTTTCCATGGCCATGGCTGAGTCTTAGCGTCATGGATTGGTTTTGGGTTTCTGTTTTGGCCTTGTTTTGTACGTGTTATCCCTTTGTCGCCAGTATACGCTTGATGCGGCAAATCGACCCGTTCACTTTTGTACTATCGGTGAACATGGAGCCTGTTTACGGAATTGTGTTAGGGTATTGGCTCTTCGGCGAAAGCGAACAAATGTCCCCCTTGTTTTATGTGGGGACCGCCATTCTGATCGCCACGGTCGTTGGGGAAGCTTGGTACAAAAACTACAAGTTTCGGCGGGAACGCCTTCTCAAAAAAGCCTCCAAGACCTTGACATGACCCGTAGCGCAGTCGGCCTCGATGAGGTCTATTCCGAATTGACCGCAACGGAGACGCAAGGATTCTCTAAATTTTAGGGCCTGATCTCGATAGGCTTCCCTGTATTCCGCAGGGTTCAAGCGCAATTGCCTCCCGCTCTCGGGATCCACCAACGTATAGGGCCTGTTGGGCCAGTCAAAAGATAATTCCGTTGCTTCATCCACGGTATGAAACAAGAGCACCTCGTGATTTTTGTACCGAAGGTGTTGCAATGCAGCGGCAAGTTCGTCCATGGCATTGAGTCCCGTTTCAAAACAGTCGCTAAACAAAACAAGCATAGACCGAGGTGGCATGGTTTCTGCCAATTCATGTAAGGCAGGCAACAATTTGGTTAGACCACCATAATCCTCAGCCTTGGAGCGCAGTGCTTTTTGTAGATGCAACATCATCCGATGATGATGAGATTTACCCATGGAAGGGCGCAATATCCTCCTTAGTTCCTTGTCAAAAAGCAGGAGCCCGTAGGCATCCCTTTGCTTCTCTAACAAATGCACCAAGGCTGCAATGGCTCTTATCGAAAATTCCCATTTTCCCGATCTCCCCTCCGGATAAAACATCGACGCAGAAGCATCCAGCAGAAAATGCGCTCTTAAATTGGTTTCCTCTTCGTAGCGCTTGGTAAAAAGTTTGTCGGTTCTTGCCAGCAATTTCCAATCAATATGCCGGGTCGATTCACCGGTATTGTACAACCGGTGTTCGGCAAATTCCACCGAAAAGCCGTGATCCGGACTGGCGTGCAAACCGGTTATAAACCCTTCGACGGACTGCCTTGCCAATAAATCCAAAACCCCTGCCGATTCAAAATCAGCAGGGGTCCATGAATCTACTTCGATGTTAGCCATTGAAGCCTCTTTAATTCTTGAAGGTCAATTATCGCTTGGAACGACCTTCCATCCACTTCACCGTATCAAGGACCAAGGCCGATGCAGTGAAGATAGAAGAATAGGTGCCCACAATAAGTCCGATCAATATGGCGAAAGAGAAACTCTTGATCACATCACCACCGAACAAGAACAAAACCACCACCGTGATGATGGTGGTAAAGGCTGTAATTAACGTACGAGAAAGGGTTGTATTCAGAGCCTTGTTCATAATGCTCATATCGGCCGTGAGTTTCTTCGTTCCAAGATCTTCTCGGATACGGTCAAAGACGACCACGGTATCGTTAATCGAATACCCCACGATGGTCAAAATAGCGGCAATGAAGGCCTGGTCTATTTCCATCGAGAAAGGGAACCACTTCCATCCCAGGGAGAAGACGGCGAGAACCACCAGAACATCGTGCGCCAAGGCCACTGTGGCACCGAGAGCGTATTGCCATTTACGGAATCGAATCACGATGTAAACGAAAATCGCCACCAGAGCAAAAAGAATGGACCAAATTGCCGAGACCTTGATATCATCCGCAATCGTAGGCCCTACCTTCTGCGAACTCATCAAATAACTGGCCTTGAAGGTCTCTTGGCTGGGTTTGGACCGATAAAGACCCGACAATCCCTGCCACAATTTCTCTTCCACCTCAGCGTCTATTGCTTCGCTGTTATCGTTGATTTTGTAGGTGGTGGTGATCTTGAATTGTCGATCACTGCCAAAGGTTTTGACCTCCGGTGCCGAGCCGTAAGCGGTCGTTAAAGCCGATCGGATATCTCCTGCACCTCGATCGGAATCCACGGTCACAACATAACTGCGCCCCCCTTTGAAGTCAACCCCCAAATTGAAACCCTGCGTAAACATGGAAATCAAACCAGCCACAATCACGGTAAGCGAAACGCCGTACCAAAGCCTGCGTCTCCCCAAAAAGTTAAAATTCAGGTTGGTGAACATATTCAAGGTGGCCGAGGTCCCAAAGGTGATGGGTTTGTCTTTGGAAACAAAATATTCCATAATCAAACGTGAAAGAAACAAGGCCGCAAAGAGGGAGGTGAGAATCCCCACAATTAAGGTCGTTGCGAACCCCTTGATAGGACCTGAACCGAAAACATAAAGCACGATACCGGTAAGGATGGTCGTGACGTTCGCATCAATAATCGATGAATACGCGTTGGAGAAACCATCGTTAACCGCTTGACGCTGGCTTTTGGATCGAGCCAATTCTTCGCGAATACGTTCAAAAATCAAAACATTTGCATCCACCGCCATACCGATGGTCAACACAATACCCGCTAAGCCAGGCAGGGTAAGAACCGCTTGCAGCGAGGCCAGAATACCGAAGATAAAGAAAATGTTAGCGAACAAAACGGCATTGGCAATCAGGCCGGAGCGGGCATAATACAAAGCCATGAAAACCAAAACCAACAACAAGCCCATGACGATGGACCACAATCCGCTTTGAATCGCTTCTTTGCCTAAACTAGGCCCAACCACAGCCTCCTCGACAATACGAGCAGGCGCAGGGAGCTTACCGGCTTTGAGGATATTGGCAAGGTCTTTGGCTTCTTCGGTGGTGAAATTTCCGGAAATGGAGGACATCCCCCCGGAGATTTCTGACTGAACCGTGGGGAAAGAGTACACATAATCATCCAACACAATG
>VHBD01000061.1 GCA_016872125.1 Sphingomonadales bacterium | reverse complement strand
CGCGATCCTCAAGGCCGCGGTTCGGCGTTCGTTGGGTCAATTTCAATTGATGCCCTCCCTCGATTTTGAGAAGGAGCCTTTACCGGACGCATGGGGTATAGCCCCCGGTGCGCCTTCCCAAATTCAGCCTCCAAAGGTTCAATGGAATCCGCGTTACAATCCATTCGAGGCCGATTCAGACAGGCCCCGAGCCAGCGTAGACCCGGCGACCTATTGGAATGCTCAAACCGTTTGGAGGGCATCTGCGGACCCCGATGCTTGGCAGGCAAGTGACAAGTTCTTGACCGAGGACCAAACTTGGGAGGATGATGGCCGCATCCTTGGGGGGCAATGGGCGGTGTTCATGTCCGATCGTGATCTCTACATCGTGAATGTACCGGCATTGCACGGAGTTTTGAAAACGGAGAGGCTCTTGAAGGAACTGGATGGGATCTTCAAGCCCACATCGAGTGATTTGAAATTGCAGACCCAAGGATGGACGATACCGCAGGACACGGATTTGCAAGAGCTTAGATCCTGTGCTTTACCGTTGGGAGTCGAATTGGAAGCGATGTTGCCGCAAGGCGAAGCGCAGGTGACTGGAATCCCTGCGGGGAGTTCATGGGCAGAGGTATCCGACTTGTTGGACTACCTCTCCTCCTGTATTTCTCAGGGCCATGTACCCGATAGGTCCGAGACTTTGGGACACCTGGCGCGGCGCCGTGGTACCGCATCGGTTCCCGCCTTGCTCGATGAAGGCATCCCCAAACAGATTAGCCTGGTTTTGCGCCAGAGAATTCGGGAAGGGTTGCCACTGCACGGGCCTGATGGTCGTTCCGTTTGGAAGGTTGTCCATCCTCAATCTTTCTTTGGGCCCAATTTTGAACCCCTAACCCCTATGAATCCACATGAGCAATCAAATTAGCCCGGGAAGGTTTGAATTCCTTCCTCCGGTGGTCAAAAACATGGTTATCATCAACGGCCTCTGTTTTCTGGGAACTTATGTGTTACAGACTAGCCTTGGGTTGGACTTGATTGAGGTTTTGGGCATGCATTTACCCGGTTCCAAAGCGTACTCCTTTTGGCAGCCCTTGACACACTTGTTCATGCATGGTAATTTTGAGCATTTGTTGTTCAATATGTTCTCCTTTTGGATGTTCGGGAGTATTCTAGAGAATGTGTGGGGCTCCTCCCGTTTTCTGATTTTTTATTTGGTGGCAGGGGTCGGCGCTGCTTTTCTGCATTACTTGGTCGTTTTCCTGATGGATATACGACCGGAATTGTTATGGATCGAGGATCAAATAAAAATGGCTAATGCAGAGATCTTGTTGGATTTGGAAAGTCGCAAAGAAGATTTGTTGAGCGGACCCAATATCATTGGCGCAAGCGGTGCGGTTGCCGGCATATGGATCGCCTTTGCCACCATGTTTCCTAACAATTACCTCTATCTTTTCTTCTTTGTTCCGGTCAAAGCCAAATACCTGGCTATGATGTACGTGGGTTTTGAATTGTTGGCCGTCGTACAGGCCAATCCTACCGACAATGTGGCCCATTTTGCACACCTGGGTGGTATGCTCTTCGGCTTTGCGATGGTTCGTTGGTTTGGCCGATAAGCACCCCCTGCCTCGATGAACCAAGCATCCAAGCTGATGATTGATGTGCGTGATCAATGGAATCGATGGGGTCGCATTGAGCATTTGTTGGTCTTCAACGGGTTAGTTTTTATTTTGCTGTGGGGTTCTTCTTGGTTTGGATTAAGGGCCTCCATCCTGAATTGGTTGGCGTTACCGCCTAACCCCCTTGAGAGTCTTTGGAAACCGTGGACCTTGTTGACCTATGCGTTGACCCATCAAGGTTTCTGGCATTTGTTGTGGAATATGCTTTTGCTGTATTGGGCAGCTCATTTTTTAGTTAGTTTTCTGGGGCCAAGTGTGATTTTGCGGTTCTACGGAGGGGGCGCCTTGGTTGGGGCCTTGTTGTTCTGGTTGGGAACAGGTTTGTCTGGTTTTTGGACCGGCTGGGGTCTTGAACAATTCGCGGCCGTACCTCCTTTGATTGGGGCTTCTGCTGCGGTGATGGCTTTTTTCTGGGCTTCGGTTTTGTTGGCTCCTGACTTTGAGGTAAGACTGTTTGGGATCTTACCAATTCGCTTGCGTTGGTTGGGGATTGCGATGTTGCTGTACGATGGAGTGGGTTTGTTTTCGGCCAATTCAGGCGGACATTGGGCTCATCTTGGCGGTGCTTTGTGGGGTATTGGTTATTTGCGCCATTTGCAGGGAGCATTGCGTTTTCCTCCATGGGGCTTAAGCTCCGCCACTCCCTCCAAGAGACAGGACACCAAGAACCCCCACTCCATCCAATCCGAAACCGATCGCTTGTTGGATAAAATTTCCAAAAGCGGATTTTCTTCCTTGAAAGCTAGCGAGAAGCAATGGCTCGATCAGCATCATCGTTCATGAAAACCCGCTTTGATTTTCTTTGGAGAGGCCTGCGCACAACCCTCGCAGGAATAAATCTCCTTTTGGCCTTGGGGATGCTGGGAGTCTATGCAATCCCTTGGCTGGACCCGCGATGGTTGGCTCCTTTGGCCTTGGTGGGCTTCTTGTATTATCCCTTGCTGGCAGGACTTATAATTTGCTCAGTGTTGTGGATGATTCGCGGAAATGTTCGATTCTGGATTTCGGTGGTGATTATCGCCCTGGGTTGGAAGGTACATTCTGTATGGTGGCAATGGCAATGGCCCTCTCAATCTACCCCTTATACGCTCGCTTTGGTTCAAGGTGATTTGCAAAAGGTACCTTTTGATTCAAATCGAAACTGGAAAGTAATTTCGTACAATGTGGGAACGTTCAAGCTTCAGGACCCTTCCTCAGTAACGTCCAAGTCCTTTTCTTCTTCAAGGGATTTTCTTATCAAACTGTTGGACGCAGTACAGCCGGATTTGGTTGGTTTGCAGGACTTTGTCAGTTGGGAGCCAAGTAAGTCGGATCTATTAAGAAGTTTAAGGCTTCATCCTGGATTGCAGGGATATACGTTGCTGGGTCAAGATGCGAAGCGGCGATCTTTTCGAACCTTCTTGGATGCTTCGATACCATTTCATTCCCAACTTTTCCGTAATCAAGGGAAGGGAAGCGATGATGAATCGCTCGAAATGCTGAAGTGGGTAAGTGGTATGGTGATGCTGACCCGATGGCCTGTGTTGGATCACGGGTATCAGAACCTTGGTGAACCCAGCCATAACGGGGGGATGATGTGGGCTGATATTCTCATGGCCAAGGATACCCTCCGTTGGGTGAATCTGCATCTGGCTTCCAATCAAATTTCTCCTCCGGAACTAAGCCCTGTACAGGCCTTGGAATTGAAGAGCGATAGTTCTCAAAGGACTATCAAAGGCATACTCCGTAAAATCGCCTTCAGTGCTAGACTCCGCGCCGAGCAATCGGACTTGATCAGAGCATTTATGGATGAATCTCCCTATCCTTTGTTAGTCACCGGGGACTTTAATGATTTGCCCTATTCTTTTGCGGTCAAACGCATTCAGCAAAGGTTGAAGGATAGTTTTGAAAGCAAGGGCCAAGGCATGGGCAACACCTATGCCCGGACATTTCCGAGTTTTCGAATAGACCATGTAATGGTAGACCCACGATTCCATGTGCTATCGCATGAGCTTGTTCGGTTTGGTTATTCTGATCACTATCCGGTTGTGGCGGTGCTGGGTCGATAAATGGCTATTTTTGCCTTCGTTGACCAACCATGAATCCATCTACATCTTCTGAAACATTAGCCAAGGGAATTTCCCCGGACAAGGGGGATTTACATCTCTACAATACCCTGAGTAGAACCAAAGAGCCCTTTGTGGCCATGAATGCTCCGCATGTAGGGATGTACGTTTGCGGCCCTACCGTTTACGGTCCACCTCATTTGGGCCATGCGCGGCCCTATGTAACCTTTGATGTGTTGAGCAGGTACCTGAGGCATTTGGGCTACAAGGTTCGTTATGTCCGTAACATCACCGATGTTGGGCATTTGGTGGATGATGCTGATGAAGGAGAAGACAAAATCGCTCGTAGAGCCAGGTTGGAGAAGTTGGAGCCCATGGAATTGGTTCAACTTTATACCCTCGCATTTCACAAAGCTATGGATTTGTTAGGCAATCAGCCACCTTCGATAGAACCCAGGGCCTCTGGGCATATCCCGGAACAAATCGAAATGATCGAGATGCTTATTCGTAAAGGTTTTGCATACGAGTCCAACGGTTCTGTTTACTTTGATCTGGAAGCCTACCGCGCCAAGTATCCTTACGGTGACTTGTCGGGGAGGGTGGTGGATGAACTGGTTGCCGGAGCAGGGAACGAACGCAGGGTCTTGGCGGGTCAGTCCGAGAAACGTAAGCCCGAAGATTTTGCCTTGTGGAAAAATGCGGAACCCCAACACATCATGCGCTGGAATTCGCCATGGGGGCTGGGATTCCCGGGATGGCATATTGAATGTTCGGCAATGGGGGTCAAGTATTTGGATGCGCCTTTTGATATTCATGGAGGCGGCATGGACTTGCTTTTTCCGCATCACGAAAGCGAAATGGCTCAAACGACAGCTTGCCACGACTGCGCCCCATGCCGATACTGGATGCATAACAACATGGTGACCATTAATGGTCAGAAGATGGGCAAGTCGTTGGGGAACTTTATTAATTTGAGTGATTTGTTTGAAGGAACCCATTCTTTGCTCAGCCAGGCGTATGACCCCATGAGCATTCGCTTCTTTATCCTTCAAGCCCAATACCGCAGCACTTTGGATTTCAGTGATGGGGCTCTTGCTGCTTCTGCCAAAGGTTATAAACGTTGGATCCAAGGCCTTCAAGAGTTAATTGCCTACACGCCTCCCCCATCGGCGTTGTATAACCATGCCCTTGCGGGGGCAGGGAAGGAGCCTGCCGTTAACTCAGACAGCATACTGAGCGCTAACGCCTTTGAAGCCAAAGCGCAGGCTGCGTTGAACGACGACCTGAACACCCCCATCTTGATTGCCTTGGGGTATGAATTGTTGAATGAATTTCAGTCTGTGAAATCAGGGAAAATTATGGTGACTGCAGCCGATTGGAAGGACCTCGTTGGGAAGATCAAGGCTTACATGACCGATATCTTGGGCTTCAATTTGTCGGATTCCGGTAAAGATGCCTCTTTAAGCCCTGCTTTGGAAAACGCAATGAAGTTGATCTTGGATTTGAGGCAACAAGCCAAAGACTCCAAGAATTGGGCTCAAAGCGATTTCATTCGGAACGCGCTAAACGAAGCCGGAATCAAGGTGATGGACGACAAGGAAGGCAGTCGCTGGTCCTTGGGTTGATGGCAGCCGAAACGGTAACATCGTGTTAACTTGATTCATGAAAATTTTTGTTTTGAAGCCTGTAGCATTCTTCGGAAGAGCGGCGCATGGAGTACTCTTGGCATTTGTTCTCGTGGGCATTGCCCCTCTGCAAAGTTGCCGTTGGGAGGAGAAGGCCAACGATTCGGAATCACCGTCGCTTTTGAACGAAACTTTTTTGGTTTCGGTTCCTCAGTTTCAGGGGGATTCGGCCATGGCTTGGGTGGAGAGGCAGGTCGCCTTTGGCCCCCGCATTCCGGGTACCAAGGCTCATCAGGCTTGTGGGGATTGGATGGTTCAAAAATTAAAATCGCGCGGCCTTCAAGTCACCGAGCAAAAAGATCGCTTGACCATGCACGATGGGAAGACTTTTGAGCTCCGTAATCTGATCGCCTCCCTGCATCCAATGGCCGAAAGACGTATCGTCCTTGCGGCCCACTGGGATACTCGCCCCATGGCCGACATGGATCCTTCAGCGCCCAAATCAACCTTTGATGGCGCGAACGATGGTGCTTCGGGAGTGGCGGTTTTGTTGGAACTGAGCCGGCATCTAGATTCATTGCCCACGGATATGGGGATAGACTTGGTCTTTTTTGATTTGGAGGATTACGGAGTATCGGAGGTAAGGGACTCGTATGGCATAGGGGCTCAGTATTGGTCCAAGCACCCGCATGTTTCGGGCTACAGGGCCTCTAAGGGGATTTTGTTGGATATGGTAGGGGCGGGGGATGCTCGGTTTTGCTGGGAGGGGCATTCCCTTCAATTTGCCCCGGATTGGACCCGACAAATATGGCAGCAAGCCCAGGCCCTTGGGTATGGAGATTTATTTGTTTCCGTGCCTTGCCAGCCGGTGACGGACGACCATTATTACGTTAATACCATCGCGGGCATTCCCATGGTGGATATCATTGATTTACGCTCGGAGGGTTCTACAGGATTTCCGCCCCATTGGCATACCCGGGCCGATAAGGTGGATGTTGTCTCGAAGCGCACCCTTCAAGCAGTCGGTCAGACCTTGCTGCAGGTATTGTACCGGTAATTCTCGGCTTATTTTTGGGGGTGCCTCCCAATATCCTACGATCAACCCCCCCTTCTGGTCAAAAATCGGTAAAGTCTGACGCCGGCTCATCCGGTTCAGGCCCCCAAAAAACCTCAGACCCTCGGTCAGGTAAGGGAAAAGTGGAGCAGTCCAACGGAGAAAATTGGCGTTTTTGGGAAAACCCCACCTTGCTCACCGGTACCGGGACCTTGGTCCTGGTGATCGCTGCGGCATGGATTTTGGGCTTGGCATCCTACGCAATGACCTGGAAGGAAGACCAGAGCTTATTTCATGATCGGTCCTGGCTTCATCTGTTCCAAAACGATCAAGAGGCGGCGAATTGGTTGGGCAGATTCGGTGCTTTTTTGGGGCATTGGACCGTGTACCGAGGTTGGGGGGTAAGTGTTTTGTTGCTGTGGTTTTGGGTTTTGCTTCTGGGTCTTAAATGTTTGTTCACCGAATTCAAAGTTAATTTACTTTCCAGAGGTGTAGAGGCCTTGTGGATGGCCTCAGTACTTTCTGTAACATTTTCCTTTTTCTTGCAAGTCGTTTGGCCACAGGCCTTTCCTTGGGGTGGTGCCTTTGGGAATTTTGTTGCGGATTGGATTTGTGGATTCGTCGGACGGATCGGTGCGGGTTTGTCCTTGGCCGGGTATTGGTTTGCTTGGTACCTCATTCGATCGGAGAAACGCCTTCAATGGCCCGAATGGAAGAAGGCTACACCTCCCCCCGATTTGACAGGTCCTTCCATTTCCGAAGAACTACTGAATCCAGAAGAATTACCGGAGCAGGTCGAGGCAGCGGAGCTTGATGGTCTCCATGAGGAGTTGGAAGCCGAAGTCGATCCCCCCATGGAGGTGCATTCGTTGGAGATGACGTTGGAACAAGGGAATTCAGGACCGGTGTTGACGGAGGAAAGCGATGCCGATTGGGTCAAGACAGGCAAAATCGGGGATATGGAAGTGGCATTGCCGGATCAGGAAGAGGTCATCGCAGACGCTCATACGGTCGCTTTGAGCGAGAGTGAACTTTATGACCACAAACTTGATTTGTCGGGTTACCGTTACCCAACCTTGGATTTGTTGGCGGAGCATGCCCAAGGTAAACTTCAAATTAATCCGACTGAACTGGAGGCCAACAAAGACCAGATTGTGGTCACACTCAAACAGTACGGCATCGAAATTGACAAAATCAAGGCCACGGTGGGCCCAACCGTGACCCTCTACGAGGTCATCCCGGCGGCAGGGGTTCGTATATCCC
>VHBD01000060.1 GCA_016872125.1 Sphingomonadales bacterium | reverse complement strand
TTTCCGTAATTTTCTTTGGAGGCATAAAACCAATGGTATTGGTCCTTCTGAAGGTTGCTGAATAAATCCTTGTCCGCCAGGGCCTCTCGCCAAAATTGCTTGGCAGTGGCCAGGTCAGGGAGCTCCCGCATCAAGACTAGTTGTTCCACTTCTTTGTACAAGGGGTAAGACATTTTGAGAACGAATCGCTGGAAGTTTTTCTCCGAGAAACGGGTCAATTTGATGCCAATTTCAATGTTTTTCTTGTAAACCGAGGCATCCATGCGCAGGATCAAATAATGCGGTTGCAAGGAATCCGGTTTGAATTCATAGCGATCCTTCACCTTGCCTCCTGACTGTCCATATCTTGGCCCTCCACCGGGACCTTTGGTTGCGGTAGGTCGCAGGACCTCCAACAAATCCCTTGCGGCATACACAACTTGACCAGCATCGGGCCGATTTGCCATAGCCTCCAGGCCTTGAATCAAGAGGCTTGTGTCCTTGCGTGCAGCACTTACCGTTTCCAAAAAGCCGAAATAGGGCATGAGGGTATCCGATCCAAAACGGGCTTTAGCCATTTTGCATTGGAAAATCACCGAGTCGTACATTTCCATGGAGTAGAGTCTGTAACATTCCCTGTAATGGAGATCCGCAGCCTCATGCATGGAATCTGCATTGGCCGTGTAGGAGCCGTTCATGAGTTTGGTATAGGAAGATTCCGGGTAGAGACTGTCCAGGAGCTGCCGCGCTTGTTCTTTCTCCGCGACTTTACCCGTCAAATCATAACACAAATACGATTGATACAAGGCTTCCGGCTCGCTGACGGCACTTGGAAATCTCTTGAGGTGTTTACTTAGCCAACCCAAGGAAGCAGGATAATCCGAAAATCGATCCTTGTATCCTCTGGCTAACGCGATATGGGCTTTGCGAACCAGGTCCAAGGAACGGGTACGAGAAACCTCGTCACGAGGGATTTGTTGCAAAAGGGTTTCCCGGGTACGGGGTAATTTGGCAAGAGAATCCGCCAAGGCCTGTTCAGCGCTTACCTCTTCGCTTTGACCGGAACCGGCCTGGGCCTCGCCTTCATCATTTTGACCTTTGGTGCTTCTTCGCCAATGGTCTTTGTTATCGCGTTTTCCCCAAAGCTGCATAAACTGATTGAGGTCTGCTCCTAAGATTTGGTTGTTATAGAAATGCCAATCCCCTCCTGCATTGGCGGTTGGTGCGCTCATCATGGTCCGCTGCATGAGCATGGGATCAATAAACTGGGGGCTGGTGGATGCTGCGTTGGCAGCGGCTTTGATGGAGTCTGCTTGCCTTGCTTTTTCACGGGCAGCCTCTTGCCTCTCCTCGTCCAGGATACGATCAATTCTGGCAATCAAACGATTTTCTTCCATCGCCCCTAATTCGAGCAAAGAATCCTGGATTTCGATCAATTGCATGTTTTTGACCAATTCGCCCAAGTAATTTTGTTTGTTCTTGATTTCTTTGAAACGAGGGTGGTCTTTGTCGATGTTTTGCCCTAAACTATCAAAAAACATTTGGGCCTTTGAGTAATTTTTGGCATCGAAATAATAATCTGCATAAGCAAGCCAGATTTTTTTCCTCTGGGCATTGATTTCAGAAGAATGCTCCAACGATTTCTTTAAATTAGACAACATCGATTTGTTGTCTTTTCGATCTTGATCAATTTGGGCAAGTTCGTAATACAAGACATCACGGTAGGCAAAATACTTTTTGGATTTGGCGAGTTTCAGCAGAATTCGTTGAGCCTTCAGATTCCCTTCACGTATATCGGTGTACGCTGAAGCCATTCGAATTTTGCATTGAAAGCTCATTTCCGGTTCAGGTTTCATTTTCAGGGCGCTACGGAAATGCGCGGGCGCTTTACGGCTTTCGATGTCGAGGTAGATTTGACCGAGGAGGAAGGCTGTTCGGCGTCTTTGGGCTCTCGGTAATCGATACTTCAGGGCAAGTTCCAAGTATTCAGAGGCTTTCTGGAATCGATTTTGCGACAACTGGGATTCGGCTGCCGCCAAGTACAGCCAACCTTTGTGCTCAGGACTGAATTTTTTGGATTCAAGGGCTCGGTCCACAACGGCTTGGGCTCTGCTATGTTGCTTGGTTGAGGTGTAAGAACGCACGAGCCATGTCGAGGCCAAATCTGCCTCAGGACTTCCTTTGAATTTGTTGTTGGTGTACTGGAAAGTTTCGATGGCATCAAAGAAATTTCTGCGGAGATAATAGCATTCCCCGATGAGCAGAAAACTCTCGTCAATCCAACGGCTATGTTCTTTGCGCTGAATGACATTGGAGCATTTCTTGATGGACTCTTCAAAGGAAGAAGCTTCGGAGCTCACCGCCGCGTCCAAGGATACCACAAACACAGGCAGGTATTGGGCATAATCATCTTTGTGGGCCAACATGATTTCCTCCATAGCCTCACGGTGCTTGAGCTTGGCATAATAGAGTCCGTTAAAGCGGGCGGTGACGTTATGGTATTGCCTTTTGACCCAGGATTGCGACTGCACAGCTCCCGGCAGCATGAAGCCCATCAGGATGAGGCCTGCGATCAGGACCATCTTGGCTCGATCCGTAAAAACCGCTTTAGGACGTGGAGAATTTTGTAGACTCATTGACAAGGTGCGCTACCCATTAACGTCTCCAAAGGTATAAATTGCAACCAAGGCAATGAAACCTTTTCGATTCGTCCGTTTGTTGGTGGGTTTCTGGCGCAAAATGCGTCTGGATTATCGCCTAATTGTCCGTTCAGAAGGCGATCTCCACGCCAAAGTCAATATTTTGCTCAGGCCTTGGGATTGGTTGGTGCTGATCAGCACCTTATTGGTTGTGGGTTGGCTTTTCTTTGGGGCTATTTTGGTGTATACCCCTCTTGGCTCGTATATGCCGGGGAACAACATGCGGAAATGGGAAAAGCAAGTGGTGCTTCAGGGGCAGAGGATCGATTCTTTGGAGGCCTACATTCTTGTGAACCAAAGAAACATGTCGGTTCTGCGTAGAGAAATATTGGGGGAGGATTCATTCCAATACAAAGATCTGCCTAAGCCGGATGTGGGGTACAGTTACGGAATTGAGCTCCTCGATACCGCCCTCGGCAGAGCTGATTCCTTGCTTCGATGGGAGGTAGAAAGGGAATTCGCCCTTCAAAAGGCCTCCAAAGCCAAGAGACAAGACACAAAAACACCTCAAAAACCCTAAATTTGTCAAATGAACATGCACTTACCACTCAAATTGGGTCGGCCAACCGGGGTCGAGATGAATGCGCTGACTGAAGGGGCTCGTGTGGAGGGTAATCTCACCTGCAAAGGTGATTTCCGGCTTGATGGGCATGCCCATGGGGATGTGACCACGGATGGCCGTCTGGTTGTGGGCGCCCAAGGGGTGATCAAAGGGGGTGCACGCGGCAAGAATGTGCATGTTTATGGGAAAATCGAGGGCAATATCGAAGCCAGCGAATCCATATTGCTTTCAGCAACCGCCAAAGTGATTGGAGATATTTCTTCCCCCAAATTAGTGGTCGAAGAAGGGGCCCAGTTGACAGGCAAATGCACCATGCAAGCCCTTCGAGGGGTCTATGCCGGGGACACCCATGCCAAAACTGCCTGACGCCCTCGCTCAGTACGGCGGTCTGGCTTTCCAAATGGCCGTTCCAATTGGATTAGGCGCATGGATTGGCCATGAACTTGATGCTCGTATGGTCTTGGATCGGCCCTGGATAACCATTGCAGGTCTTTTGTTGGGCTTGATGATGGCCATGATGCTGGTTTGGTCCCGTTTCCGCTCTTGAAGCGTGCGTTTTTATATGCGAAGGGGTTGGCATGTTGTTTCCATTTGGCTCGCTTTTGCTTTCCTTAACCTGATCATTCGGGGGGGTATGGAGCTGGAGCTGGGGATCAACGCAGCCGGGCTTGCGTCCCTGCGACAAGGTCTTTGGATATGTATTGGGTTGAACACCCTGTACCTGGCCATTTTTGCTCATCCATGGTCGAGTAATAGGGGTTGGCTCGCCAAGGGCGCTCCATTTTTTTCCTTGGTACATCTTCTTTTGAACTTGTTAGGGATTTTGGTCTATTTTCAAATAGGAGGCCTTGAGCATCGCCATTCAGGCCTGGGTTTTGTGGTCATTGTTTTGGTGCATTTGATTTTTGTAAAATGGGCCTTGCTCTCTATCTTGCGCCCGCAATCGCAGCAGGTCAAATAGCCTTCTTCGAACGTTCTAAGCCCCTTTTGTGCATTCATCAGCCTCAACTTCCTTTTCGATTCGTTGCTCTATCTACTTGTTGAGCTTGTGGACTTTGGTATCATGGCCTCAAGCAGTGCATGCTAACGACACCGTTGACTCCGTCGACACCGTTGTCAAATCCGGGCACTCGGAAGAGTCAGCAGAATTTGATGCATCGAAGGTTATTTTGCACCACATTGCAGATGCCCATGATTGGCATCTTTATGACCATCGCGACAAGGCGGGCCACGTTCACCCTGTTTCTATTCCGCTTCCTGTGATTTTGTGGTGTGGAGGGCAATGGCATTTCATGATGTCTTCTGCCTTTGAACACGGGCATGCCCAACCCCAATCGGGCGCCCTGACTTTTAAGTTGGATGAACACGGCCATATTCAAGAAGCATCGGGCTTGCCCGTTATGGATTTATCCATCACCAAGAATGTGGCCTCGATGCTCCTGAGCATTGTACTCCTTTTGATCATCTTTATCTCCGCGGCGCGTTCGTACGCTCGTTCTTCCAACCGAATGCCGTCGGGCCTTGCCCGATTCTTGGAACCCATCATCCTTTTCATCCGCGATGATATAGCAAGACCGAATATTGGAGAAAAGCGGTATACACAATACATGCCCTATTTGCTGACGGCTTTTTTCTTCATTTGGATCAACAATCTGCTGGGACTTCTTCCCACCGGGGCCAATCTAACAGGAAATATTGCGGTCTCTTTGGTATTGGCTGTCTTCACGCTTTTGATTACCAATTTTAGCGGCAACAAACATTATTGGTCCCATATTTTCCTCCCTCATGTTCCCAAATGGTTGTACCCCATTATGATTCCTGTGGAGGTGGTTGGAATTTTTTCTAAGCCAATTGCATTGACTATTCGTCTTTTTGCGAATATCACCGCGGGGCATATCATTATCCTAAGCCTGATTTCATTGATTTTCATTTTTAAAACCTTGGCCATGGCGCCGGTTTCCATCGCTTTTGTGCTGTTTATGGAATGTTTAGAAATCTTGGTCGCCGCGCTTCAGGCTTATGTTTTCACTTTACTTTCTGCTTTGTTCATTGGTCTTGCTACGGCAGAACCGGAACATGGCGCCCATGATGCCCATTAATTCATTCTGATTATTTCAAACCAATCCAAACAAATCTCAACCCCCTAAAATTAAAGTTATGACAACGATTACAGGAATTGCCGCTATCGGAGCAGGTCTTGCCGCCATGGGCGCAGGCATTGGTATTGGCCGTATCGGCGGATCGGCTACCGAGGCTATTGCTCGTCAGCCTGAAGCTACCCCCAAAATCCAAACTGCTATGATCATTGCCGCTGCCCTAATCGAGGGCGTTGCATTGTTTGCGGTAGTTGTTGCCTTGTTGGTAGCCTAAGGAGGTCGCCATGGATTTGGTTACCCCCCAACTGGGTCTGCTGGTCTGGCCAGCACTTTCGTTTCTGCTTCTTTTGGTCGTTCTGCGCAAGTTTGCGTGGAAGCCCATTTTGGAATCGGTGAACGAGAGGGACCAACAAATTCGTCAGGCCTTGGACGCCGCTAACGAAGCCAAATTGGCGATGGTGCGCCTACAAGCGGATAACGATAAACTCATGGCCGAAGCCCGTGCCGAAAGAGATTTGATGCTCGCCGAAGCCAAGAAAACCCGCGATCATATCGTCGCGGAGGCCAAGTCCAAGGCGGAAGAAGAAGGCAAAAGGCTTTTGGATTTGGCCCGTCAAGACATTGCCAACGATCGCAAAGCTGCCATGACCGAAGTTCGGAACCTGGTGGCTAACCTTTCGGTGGATGTGGCCGAAAAGCTCCTTCGCAAGGAACTCGAAAAGTCAGATGCACAACAGACTTACTTGCGCCAACAATTGGACCAGCTCCAAATCCCAGTCCACTAAGCGCCCAGTCTGCTAAGCTATTTAATTCGTAAAACCCCTAATAGGCAAAGCTGCTGATCGTCGAATGAATAATTCCAGAATTGCTACCCGTTACGCCGTTTCGTTGTTACGGCTTGCCACCGAGAGGGGGCTGGAGCAGCGCATCTATCAGGATATGGTAAGCTTGTCATCCGCTGTTACCGGTAGCAAGGATTTGGAGCGTTTGTTTCGCTCTCCATTGATTAAACCTGATCTCAAAATTCAAATCGTCAACAAAATCTTTGCGTCCACCTTTGATGGCTTAACCTTGGGTTTCTTGAATTTAGCCATTCGCAAGCACAGAGAATCCGAAATGGGTGGAATGGCCAAAGCCTACGTGCGTTTGTTTGAGAACCAAAAAGGCGTTGTTCGCGTAGAAATTCAAACGGCTTCCCCCTTGGACGAAAACAATCGATCTCAACTTGAGAGCAACCTAACGAAAGCTTTTGGGCAAGGAGCCGCTTTTGATTACCAACATAATCCTGAATTGTTGGGGGGGTATGTGCTCCAAAGCGGTGACCTCCGCGTTGATGCCTCCATGGCAAGCGAATTGCAGCAAATTCGTCGTCAATTTTCCGATAATCCTTATCTATCCAAAATTTAGTTTATGTCACAATTGCAACCGGACGAAATCTCCGCGATCCTCAGGGAACAACTCTCCGGACACCAATCGCAAAGCCAGCTGGAGGAAATTGGCACCGTGCTTCAAGTCGGGGACGGTATAGCCCGTCTTTACGGGCTAACCCGCGTTCAGGCGGGTGAACTCATTGAGTTTTCCAACGGTACCCGTGCCGTCGTTCTCAACCTCGAAGAGGATAATGTTGGTGCGGTCCTCTTGGGCGGCTCCGAAGGCATCAAGGAAGGCGATACCGCCAAGCGTACCGGCCTTATCGCTTCCATCAAAGTGGGCCACGGAATGTTGGGTCGTGTGGTCAACACCTTAGGTCAGCCTATCGATGGCAAAGGTCCCCTTCAAGGTGAGACCTTTGAAATGCCGATTGAGCGCAAAGCACCTGGGGTAATTTTCCGTCAACCGGTCCATGAACCTCTCCAAACAGGAATCAAAGCGATCGACTCCATGATCCCGGTGGGTCGTGGTCAGCGTGAGTTGATTATCGGGGACCGTCAAACCGGTAAAACAGCCATCGCGATCGATACCATCATCAACCAAAAAGAATTTTACGAGGCCGGAAAGCCGGTTTATTGCATTTACGTTGCGGTTGGCCAAAAAGCTTCTACGGTGGCCAATATCGTCAAAACGCTGGAGGATAACGGAGCCATGCCTTATACCATCGTGGTGGCGGCCTTTGCCTCGGATCCTGCTCCTCTTCAGTTCTATGCTCCGATGGCCGGTGCTGCGATAGGCGAATACTTCAGGGACTTGGGAAATCCTGCCTTGATTGTGTACGATGACCTTTCTAAACAAGCGGTAGCCTATCGGGAAGTTTCTTTGTTGCTCCGTCGTCCTCCAGGACGCGAGGCCTACCCCGGGGACGTTTTTTACCTCCACTCCCGTCTTTTGGAAAGAGCTTGTAAGTTGAACTACAACGACGAGATCATCGCCCAAATGAACGACC
>VHBD01000059.1 GCA_016872125.1 Sphingomonadales bacterium | reverse complement strand
CACCGGGACCCCCGCCTCTTTGAGCTCCCGGCATTGAGCGATAGCCCATTCAATCCCAATTTGTTTGACAGCCTGTTCGTTGGGCGCTTGCTCCACCGCATCGGCCAAGGCTTCGGGAATATCGATATGAAAAACCTTGGGCAAGAGGGTGATTTGCTTGAGCGATGCCAAAGGTTTGATGCCCGGAATGATGGGAATATCAATACCCTCTTTGCGGCAGGTGGCTACAAAATCAAAGTAAGCCTTGTTGTCAAAGAACATTTGGGTCGTGATAAAGGTGGCCCCTGCCTTGACTTTTTGTTTGAGCCAACGAATATCGGATTTGAGGTTGGGGGCGTCATGGTGCTTTTCGGGATAGCCGGCGACTCCAATACAAAAATCCGTCGCCGTAGCATTCACCAATTCATCGTCCATGTACCGACCCTGGTTCATGCGGACCACTTGCTGCAACAATTCCAAAGCGTTTTGGTTACCGTCCGGCTGCGGCACAAAACTGTTCTCGTGTTTGAGGTTATCTCCCCTCAAGACCAGGACATTATCGATGCCCAAAAAATGCAGGTCAATCAAGGCATTTTCGGTTTCTTCTTTGCTAAAACCCCCACAGATGAGGTGCGGCACCGCATCGACTTTGAAGCGATTCATGATGGCGGCACAGATGGCCACGGTCCCCGGACGTTTGCGGGTGGTAATGCGTCGGAAAGTACCGTCCGCCAAGGGCTTAAGCAAAAATTCTTCGCGGTGGTAGGTCACATCGATGAACGGAGGCTTAAACTCCATTAGCGGAGCGATCCCGTTGTAAATTTCATGGATATCCTGCCCTTTGAGGGGAGGCAGAATTTCGAAGGAAAAAAGGGTTCGGCCGTTGGCCGCTTGAATATGATCGGTGATTTTCATAACATTTTTTTAGACGTCCAACAAAACGGGGGCCAACCAGCGTTTGGCCTCTTCCAAATCCACACCGCGGCGTAGCGCGTAATCTTCCAATTGATCCTGGGCAATCTTACCCACCCCAAAATACTTGGCCTGGGGATGCCCCAAATAGAACCCGGATACCGCTGCGGCAGGGGTCATGGCCAAACTCTCGGTCAATTGCATGCCCAGCCTCTCCTCGACCTCCAACATTTTCCAGATGGTCGGCTTATCCAAATGATCCGGGCAGGCGGGGTAACCCGGTGCCGGCCGTATGCCCTGGTACTTTTCGGCGATCAAATCGGTGTTGCTGTACTGCTCCATGGGGGCGTAACCCCAATCCTCCTGCCTTACCTTGGCATGCAAGGCTTCGGCCAAAGCTTCGGCCAAGCGATCGGCCAGGGCTTTGACCATAATCGCCGAAAAATCATCATGGTCTTTTTGGTATTGCCGGGCCAATTCTTCAGCCCCAAAAATCCCTACGGCAAACGTACCTGCCCAATCCTGAAGCCCGCTTTCTTGAGGGGCCACAAAATCCGTCAGGCAAAAATTGGGTAGATCCCCGGCCTTGGCACTTTGTTGTCGTAACATCGGAAATTCCCAACGACCATCCATGACCAAACAATCGCCTGAAACGGTGCACGCCGGGAATAAACCCCATACGGCTTTGGCAGTCAATAAATTCTGAGATACCAATGAATTCAGCATCGCTTGGGCATCCTCAAACAATTTGGTAGCGGCTTCTCCCACTACCTCATCTTGGAGCAAATCCGGGTAACGGCCGTGCAATTCCCATGCTTGAAAAAAAGGTGTCCAATCGATATAATCGACCAATTCCTCCAAAGGCCATGCCAGTTCCTGTTGCACTCCTAGGAGTTGGGGAATTGCGGGTTGGTAATTCAACCAATCTCCTTTCCATGCCCTGGCCCGGGCCTGTTCCAAGGTCAGCATGTTTTTGGCGGCGGCTCGGTTGAGGTAACCTTCCCGCATAGTGTCTTGTTCTTGGCGGTTTCGCTCCGCAAAAGCAGGACGTTGATCGGGGCTGAGCAAAGTTGAAACCACCGGAACCGAACGGCTGGCATCCAATACATGGACCACCGTTCCCCCATAAGTCGGGGCTATTTTGACTGCCGTATGCGCTTTGGAGGTAGTTGCTCCACCGATGAGCAAAGGAATACGCATACCACGACGCTCCATCTCCTTGGCCACACCCACCATTTCATCCAGCGAGGGAGTAATCAAGCCCGATAAGCCAATGATATCCACTTGGTGCTCCACAGCGGCTTCCAAAATTCGATCGGTGGGCACCATCACTCCCAAATCCACCACCTCATAATTGTTGCATTGCAGCACCACCCCCACGATGTTCTTGCCGATATCGTGCACATCACCTTTGACCGTGGCCATCAGAATACGCCCTTTGTTGGACAAATCGCCAGATTCTCCGGCTGCGGCTGCTCTTTCTTTTTCGGCTTCCAAATAAGGTAACAGCACGGCGACGGCCTTTTTCATAACCCGCGCACTTTTGACTACCTGGGGTAAGAACATCTTACCTTCGCCAAACAAATCTCCTACCACATTCATCCCGTCCATAAGGGGGCCTTCAATCAAGTGCAGGGGCTTATCGAATTCCAAACGTGCCTCCTCCACATCTTCCACAATGTACTCGTCCAGCCCTTTGACTAAAGCGTGGGTAAGACGCTCTCTTACAGCCTTTTCGCGCCATGACAAATCCTTACCTTGGCCTTGCTTGGCCTGGGTGCCTTTGTAGGACTCGGCCAGGTTAACCAAGCGCTCTGTCGCATCGGAACGTCGATTTAGTAACACATCTTCGACATGCTCCAAGAGAACCGGTTCAATTTGGTCGTAAACTTCGATTTGTCCGGCATTGACGATACCCATATCCAATCCTGCCCGAATCGCATGGTACAAAAAAGCGGAGTGCATCGCCTCCCGGACCTTATCGTTCCCCCTGAACGAAAAAGAAATATTAGAAACCCCTCCACTCACCTTGGCCAAGGGAAGATTCGCCTTGATCCAGGCCGTAGCTTGGATGAAATCCACTGCGTAATTCTGGTGCTCTTCGATACCCGTCGCGACCGTTAGAATGTTCGGATCAAATACGATGTCTTGTGGTGGGAAGCCCGCTTTCTCGATGAGTAAACCGTAGGCTCTTTGGCAAATGGCTATGCGTCTCTCCAAGGAATCGGCTTGACCTTGTTCGTCGAAGGCCATGACCACCACCGCAGCGCCGTAGGAACGAACCGTGCGGGCATGGTCCAAAAAGACGGCTTCCCCTTCTTTGAGTGAAATGGAATTGACCACAGCTTTGCCTTGAACACAAGCCAAACCCGCCTCCAAAACCTCCCATCGGGACGAATCAATCATCACCGGAACACGGGCAATATCCGGCTCTGCCGCTATGAGATTCAAAAAACGAACCATCGCCGCGACCGAATCAATCATCCCCTCGTCAAAGTTGACATCGATCATTTGGGCCCCGTTCTCGACCTGCTGACGGGCAACCTCCACCGCTTCTTCGAAGCGGTCATCGCGAATCAAACGAGCAAAAGCACGCGATCCGGTAACATTGGTTCTTTCGCCGATATTGACAAAATTAGTTTCCTCCCGAACCACCAAAGGTTCCAAGCCGGACAAACTCAATCGAGGCTGCAAATCAGGCAAAGGACGAGGCTTAAAGTGGGCTGCCTCCTCGGCAATCGCTCGAATGTGCTCCGGTCCGGTTCCACAACAACCCCCAATAATATTCACCAAGGATTCCTGCAAAAATTCTCGAATTTGTAAACACATGGTTTCAGCGTCTTCGTCATAGGCTCCAAAAGCATTGGGCAATCCGGCGTTGGGATGAGCCGAGACCCCAAAATGGGAGCAGGCCGAAAGGGCCTGCAGGTGGGGTCGCATTTGTCTGGCTCCCAGCGCACAATTCAATCCTATGCTCAATAGGGGAAGGTGCGATAGCGAATAAAAAAAGGCTTCCACCGTTTGCCCGGAGAGCGTACGACCGCTGTTGTCGGTGATGGTTCCACTCACCATAATCGGCAAGGGCTCTTGTTCCTTTTCCCGAAAAAAATGATCGATGGCATAAAGCACCGCTTTGGCGTTCAGCGTATCAAAAATCGTCTCCACCAAAAGAATATCCACGCCTCCATCCACCAAGCCACGAATTTGCTCGGTATAGGCTTCGACCAATTCCATAAAATACACCGAGCGAAAACCGGGGTTGTTGACATCCGGGCTTATGCTGGCGGTTTTGTTGGTCGGCCCTATAGCACCCGCCACAAAACGAGGCTTGTTTGGATTCATGGCCGTGATCAAATCAGCCTGTTCTTTGGCCAAACGAGCCGATGCCACGTTAAGTTCATAACTCAATTCTTCCATGCCGTAATCGGCCATGGAGATACGCTGCGCATTGAAGGTATTCGTCTCCAAAATATCCGCCCCGGCCTCCAGGTAATCCCGGTGAATTTGGGCGATGATATCGGGCCTGCTCAGGCTGAGCAATTCGTTGTTGCCCTGAACATCGCGAGGCCAATCCGCAAATCGCTGGCCACGATAATCCGCCTCGGTCAGTTTGCGTAACTGAATTTGAGTACCCATGGCCCCGTCCAACACCAGAATGCGTTGGGCAAGGGCTTCTTTCAATTTTTGGTGCATAAAAAAAGCCATACTTTCGTGTGGCTTATCCGCAGGATGCGGGCTGCAGTGGTCCCCGTCGCTTGTTTGGACGGTTACTCCTGCTTATCGGCTGCTTCAAGTTGTTGTCTGAAGCAACGGATTTGGCACCGGACCAATCGACAGCAGCCTGTCGCTTGCGGTTGCCAGGACATCGTAGGGCCGTTCCCTCCGTCCTTCTGGATAAGCTGCCGCAAAGATACGCTCAATCGTGTTGGAAAAAGTCCCTCATTCGGTCAAAAAACGAGGATTTCCCGGTATCGTCGGCGTTGGTGGGCTTGAAATTTTCAGAGGAACCCAATTTTTCCAAGGTTTCCTTCTCCTCCTTGGAAAGCTTGGTCGGCACAAAAACATTGACAAAAATGATCAGATCACCGCGACCATACGCATTGACCGCGGGTAATCCTTTACCCTTGAGGCGAAGCAATTTCCCGGGTTGGGTCCCCGGCTCCAACCGAATGCGGGCCCGCCCGTCCAGCGTGGGCACCTCAATTTGATCCCCGATGGCCGCTTGAACCACCGAAACGGGCAGGTCATAGAGCACATGGTTCCCGTCCCTCTTGAAATGTGGATGGGGTTCTTCCTCGACCAAAACAATCAAATCCCCAGGCTGCCCCCCGTTGCGACCGGCATTGCCCTTACCCGATACGCTAAGTTGCATGCCTTCGGCCACCCCTGCCGGGATTTGAACCGAAATCACTTCCTCCTTGCGTTGCAGACCATCCGGGTCCACACCGGGTGGGCGACGATCCACCATTTGACCACTGCCTTCGCAGTGGGGACAGGTACTGGCCGTACGCATTTGACCTAAAATTGTGTTCGTGATTCGCTGAATCTGTCCGGTACCCCCGCAGGTTGCACAGGCTTTGTACGTCACTCCCTCTGCAGGAACCGCCTTGGTGACCTTGACCTTTTTCTCAACGCCTTTGGCAATTTCTTCCAAAGTCAACTTAACCCGTATCCTCAAATTAGCCCCCCGGTTGGCCCTACGACCACCACGTCCACCGCCACCAAAAAATCCCTCAAAAGGCGAACCTTCGCTAAAGACATCCCCGAATTGGGAGAAAATATCTTCCATCGAAAAACCTCCGCCTCCACCGCCCATACCTGGGTCAACCCCTTGATGGCCAAAACGATCGTAACGAGATCGTTTATCCGAATTGCTCAGGACTTCGTAGGCTTCGGCCGCCTCCTTGAATTTTTCTTCGGCCTTGGCATCGCCCGGGTTCTTGTCGGGGTGAAACTGCAAGGCCGCTTTGCGGTAGGCTTTTTTGATTTCGTCTTCGCCGGCCTGCCGGCCTACCCCCAACACTTCGTAATAGTCACGCTTGGCCATAACACCGGATTAAATTAAAGTGACCCAATTAAACACCAACGATCACTTTCGAAAAACGTAAAACCTGCTCGTTGAGCAGATAACCTTTTTCAACCTCGGCCACCACCTTGTTAATTTGGTCCGGACTGGAGGCCGGCATGCGGGATATGGCCTCATGCTTTTCGACATCAAATTCGGCCCCAACAGAAACGATGGGCTGAAGGCCTTTTTGGGTCAAAAGATTGTTGAATTTTTGGTAAACTAAATCCACCCCTTCGCGGATGGCGACCACATCGGAAGATTGGCTCATGACTTCTAAACCGCGCTCAAAATCGTCCAATACCGGCAGCAACTCGACGATGAGGTCTTTCCCGGCGTTGCGAAACAGGTCAATGCGCTCGCGCGCCATCCGTCTTTTGTAGGTTTCAAATTCCGATAGCAAGTACAGATATTTTTGTTTGGACTCCTCCAGCTGAAGATTTAGGTCGTTGGACTGGTCTTGTGCGCCTTTCTCTTCCCCCCTTGTTTCCTGTTCGATGACCTCCTGAGCCTCGTTGTTGGCATTTTCATCGGTTGGATGAGCGTTGGTTTTTGGTTCGGATTCCGACATGGACTTAAATTTAAAAGGTCAAAATACCCACCTCAAAGACCCTGCCAATCCAGATAAAAACCGCTTTTACCCTGAAATACCCACCGCCTCTGCCAAATTGTCATGCACAGGGTATACCGTCTAATCCTGTAAGTCTTTGAAGACAGTCCATCTGCATCTTCTTCAACAGGCATGCCCCACAAATCCTTGAGTGAACCACAGAGAGCCTCAGGATGTGATTTTAACGCAAGATTCACGAAGAACCGGGTGTAATATTGGGATTGAATTTTGGAAGATGCAACACCCTCGAACCGTATGGATTAGTCTTTGCTGTGCCCTCATAGCAAGCAACTTGTTTTTGTGCACCCCAACGTATGCCCATGGGGTTACCAAGTGCGCCCCAAAACAAGCCGAACTTGGCGCTCAGGCACAAACTGGACATGGCGCTCAGGCCAGCCAACTGACCGAGGATTCGCCCGATCCACTCGAAATACGCCTACCTGCACCTACCCCTTACGAGGCGAATTTGCAAGGGCAATGGAGGGCGCGGAAAGCATGGACCAATTTCCATGCTCGCCACCCGGAATGGAACGTTCTTTTTGACCAACATACAGGCCAGCCTCATCGTCTCTTCGGGCCTGCCTTGCCCATGACCGGTAACAATCCTGTGTTAGATTTCGTCCGTCAGGAGTGCCAAGACTTTGGCATGCCTGTGGATGAATTGCGCGAAGGGAGTACCTATGCTTCCCGCAAATACCGCTACCAATGGTTTGAACAATGGCACCAAGGGCTCCAAGTCATCGGCGGTCGCTTAGGCTTCAAAAGAACGCCCGAGGGCGCCCTCGTTTGGTTGGCCTCCGAGCTGCATCCCGGAATTCAAATCTCTACTGTTGCCAGCATTCGTCCCTCAGAAGCTCAACGCCTGGCCTCTGTTGGAATCACCAATATCCAAGCGGTATCGGTGGACCCGGCCTTGAAGATTCTTCCTGTTCCCGGCAAAGAAGCCATGACAGTTTCGTACCATCTCGTTTACAACATCCTGGTCGAAGGTCAAGATAATCAAGGAATTCCCTATCGTTACGCCTGCCTGGTGGATGCTCAGACCGGACGCCTGTGGCAGCGGGAAAACAAGGTGGTGGAATTTGCCCAGCAACCCCCACAATCCAACGGAAACCTAACCATGTTGGGGCGAGTTTATCCCAAACATCCCTTTGCCCCTTTGGATTCGGCCATGCCTTTGCCGCATCTGAAATTCACGATTGGTGGTAACACCTATTACACTTCAGCGACAGGATCCTACGACATGGGTTTGCCAGGGCTT
>VHBD01000058.1 GCA_016872125.1 Sphingomonadales bacterium | reverse complement strand
ATCACCTGGCCGGATGCCTTGATGGAGGAGGTGGTTCTCAACACCACCTTGGCCCGTAACACCTTGGAATTGAAGAAGAACGAGGCCGTTGATTTGGACTTCTTGATTGAATTGATGAGCGAGATGGGGTTTGAGCGGGTGGATTTTGTGTACGAACCGGGTCAATACGCCATACGAGGTGGTATTGTGGATGTTTACAGCTATGCCAGCGATTGGCCTTACCGCATGGAATTGCACGGTGATCGGCCTGAGCGCCTCAGGACCTTTGACCCGGAATCTCAATTGACGGTTCGGGAGGTGGAGAAGGCAGTGATCCTACCCAACTTGCAGGCTGAATTGTTGGCCCAAGGCCGGCAGTCTTTGATGGATTATTTCCCACCCCAAACGGTGGTTTGGTACAGCGATCCAAGCATGTTGATGGCCCAAGCAGAATTGTGTTGGAACAAATCCGAAAATCCCGAGAAAATTCTTCGTTCCCCGGAGGATTGGATGAACCGGCTACTGACTTTTCCCAGGGTTAGTTTCGAGGACAGCGGATGGAACCTGTACGATGATGATTTTGTGGATCCAAGCAAAGTCCGCAAACAACCTTCGTTACGCTTAAGCTTTCGGCAAGAGGCACAACCGCTGATTCGCAAACAATTTGCTAGTTTGGTTGCCGTCGGCAGGAAATTGCATGCCCAGGGGTACCGTTTGACCGTTTGCGGAGATAATCCTCGACAGATCAAACGATTGGAACAAATTCTGGAAGACCTGGAAGCCGGCTTCACGATGATTCCATTGCCGATAGGCCTGCATGCAGGCTTCACCGACCATGATCGCAAAATTGCGTTTTGGACGGAACATCAGTTCTTTGAGCGATTCCACAAATACAAAGCCCGAGGTCGTACCGGTGCTTCGGAGAAACTCACCCTTAAGGAAATTCTGGATTTCAAACCCGGTGATTTCGTGGTGCATATGGATCATGGGGTGGGCCGTTATGCCGGTATGGAGAAAATCCAAGTCAACGGTCAATGGCAAGAAACCGTACGGATCAGTTACCGCGATGATGATCTTCTCTATGTCAGCATTCATTCCTTGCACAAGGTTTCACGCTATTCAGGCAAGGACGGCGTCGAACCCAGGGTGCACAAGCTGGGTTCCGATACTTGGGACAAACTAAAGTCCAAAACCAAAGCCCAGGTCAAAGACATTGCCAAGGACTTGATTCAACTCTATGCCCGTCGCAAGGCAGCACGGGGTCATGCCTTTCCGCCGGATAATTATTTGCAGCATGAATTGGAGGCCTCTTTTCTGTACGAGGATACCCCGGATCAAAACAAGGCCTCCGAGGCGGTTAAATCGGATATGCAAAAGGCATACCCCATGGACCGTTTGGTCTGTGGGGATGTGGGTTTTGGTAAAACGGAAGTCGCCATACGGGCCGCATTCAAGGCCGCCTGCGATGGGAAACAAACGGCCGTCTTGGTCCCAACCACCATTTTGGCCTTGCAGCATGCCCGCACCTTCGCCTCAAGGCTACAGGGCCTGCCTGTGCGGGTTGATTATTTGAATCGTTTCCGTACCCCCACCGAAGTCAAAGCGGTGCTTGCGGACTTGGAAGCGGGACGGATCGATATCCTGATTGGAACCCACAAGATCGTGGGATCCAAAGTCAAGTTCAAAGACCTGGGTCTTCTAATCATTGACGAAGAACAGAAGTTCGGGGTGAGCACCAAAGAAAAGCTCAGGGAATTGAAAGTAGCCGTGGATACCTTGACCCTCACGGCCACCCCCATTCCCCGAACCATGCAGTTTTCGTTGTTAGGAGCCCGCGATTTAAGCGTCATTCATACCCCACCCCCCAACCGGCAGCCGGTGCATACCGAGCTCATGGTGATTGAAGAGAACAAAGTTCGGGATGCAATTCTCTTTGAAACCGATCGGGGTGGCCAGGTTTTCTTTGTGCACAACCGGGTTCAAGGCATCGAAGGAGTTGCTGAATTGATTGAACAATGGTGCCCGGGATTGAAAATAGGGATCGCCCACGGGCAGATGGCCGGGGATCAAATGGAGAAAATTCTACTGCAATTCATCGAGGGGAACTTGGATGTCTTGGTCGCCACCAACATCATTGAATCCGGTTTGGATATCCCCAATGCCAATACGATTCTAATTAACCAGGCGCAGAATTTTGGGTTAAGTGATTTGCATCAAATGCGTGGCAGGGTAGGACGCTCCAACCTCAAGGCCTTTTGTTATTTGATCGTTCCCCCATTGTTTACGCTGACTCAGGAGGCTCGCCGCCGCTTGCAGGCCATTGAGCAGCATTCGGATTTGGGATCCGGTTTTCAGATTGCCTTGCGCGATTTGGATATTCGAGGAGCAGGAAATATGTTGGGAGGGGAGCAAAGCGGATTCATTACCGAGATAGGCCTGGAACTTTTCCAGAAAATCCTGGACGAAGCTATACGGGAATTACGTAACAATGAATACGCCGAGCTTTATGCCGATCAGCCCTTGGACCCACCGGGTTTTGAAGTGCAACTCGATACCGACGCAGCCGCCCTGATTCCGGATCATTATGTGCGTAACACCACCGAGCGGCTTAGCCTGTACCGTGAATTGGATGATCTCGAAAGCGAAGAAGCCTTGGATGCCTTCGCCGATCGTTTGGCGGATCGCTTTGGCCCCGTTCCCGAACAAGCGCAGCTGTTGGTTGTCTTGATGAGGCTGCGCCTACAAGGGGCTCGATTGGGCATGGAGAAAATGGTGTGGCGCAAAGGAAATTTCCGCGCTCATTTACCCGATGGGCAACGCCAAGATTATTACCAAGGGCCTGTATTCGGGGCGGTCTTGCAAGCCGTTCAACAAGCCCCTGCCGATTGGGTCTTGCGTCAACAAGGGGCAACGGTGCAGGTGGTTTACCAACACAAAGTCACGGGTCCCGCCCTCTATCAGATGTTGGTGAAAATTGGTTGAGCAAACAGGGCTTTTGGAAGAAGCTTTACCCGTTTGCTACCAAAGAATAAGCCCGGCGATGCCGCTGAGCAAGACCAATTTGAGGATCCTTTGGGTGGCATGCAAGGAACCGGAGGACATGGACCGAAACATCAGGATGGTTCCCGCCGTCACGCCCAGCACTTGCAGGGTCAACAGGTAGGGAAACCATGGGTGAACATGCCCGTACAGCGTTAACCACCCAACCGGCACGGCCAATCCTACCATGGAAATCAAAATGATGTTACGGGTTTTGCGAAGACCCATCACGACCGGCACGGTTTGGTATCCGAAAATAGTGTCACCTCGCACATTTTGGCAATCCTTGACAAGGCCACGCACCCATTCCAAGACCCCTACGTAGAGCACAAAGACCAAAGTGGGAACATTCGCATCCCGGTAATAAAGGACCATGGCCATGAAGGCCGCAAGGAGCAGGAGGATGGCGGTCACCGTTCCTAACAACGGAATGCGTTTCAGTTTGTGCGAATACAACCACAGCCCTGCTCCGTACAGCAGATAATAAGCCAGGAAACGATAACCCAAAGGCCATAAAAGGAGGGCCGTGAGCAGGCTCAATCCTAGCCAGGCCTGCAAGGCATGGGATGGATGAATGACTCTTCCGACAATCACTTTACGCGGGTGATTGGCCATATCCTTCTCCAGGTCGTAATAGGCGTTGATCAGGTAGCCCCCTGCAAGCATCGAAGCCGTACCGATCACGATGAGCCACAGTTCCCGATCCAACAAATACCGCCAACCCTTCAAGGGCGCTTGGTCCAAGAGAAATCCAGCGGCCAGAATTTGGGCCACAGCCACAATCAACAGATTGTACCAACGAATCAGCCCCAAAAAGGCCAGAACCCGTAAAAATTTGAGGTGGATGCGGGAGAGAGAAGACTCTTTCCCGGGATTAGAACCTGTGGACGACGCGTAATTCGTGGCCATCCAGCATGGATTGTGTTTGTTCGAGGTCCTTGGTGAATCCAAGCAGGTAACCTCCCCCACCGGACCCGCATAATTTGAGGTAGTAAACCCCGCTGTCAATCCCCTGCTGCCATACGGCCCTGAAAGAATCCGGAATCATGGGCTGAAAATGCTGCAAGACAAGATGAGAAAGGGCGCGCAGATTTTGGAACAAGGGCCCAGGTTTACCGCTTAGGAAAGCCTTGATGCATTCGTTGTTGTATTCATTGAATTCCTGGCGAATCATTTGCCGGAACCCATCATGCTTGAGTTTTTCGAGGAAGATGGAGACCAATGGCTGGGTTTGCCTAGGCTGCCCTGTGCTCAAAAGGAAAATGGCACCTTTGCCTGTGATGCTTTCAGAAGGGAGAGCCACTTGACCAAGCCGCCTGTTTCGATCAATCAACATGGGAATCCGCAAATAACAAATCAAAGGATCCATACCGGAGGAGCGGCCATGGAAAAAGGACTCCATGAGGCCCAGGCGGCCTTTGAGGCTTTGAATTGCTTCCGGATTTTGGGTCAGGGTGGATACCTCCTCAAGGTTTCTTGCATAATGTTCGTAAACCGCCGCAACAAGGGCACCCGAGCTGCCCACGCCAAATCCTTGGGGGATATTGGACTCAAATTGCAAGCCTTGTTCCAAATCTTTCGCCAGACGCTCATGGTCCAGATCCACTAATTCGGCAGCGAGCCCTTTCAAGTACCCTGCGAATTCTCGAAGGTTTTGGTTACTGGCGCGGGATGCCTCGCTGTCCAGAACTCCTTTTTTGAACTGACCCTGGAAATGCTCATAGGGAATGGAAAGCCCCATTGAATCCTCCATAATGCCGTATTCTCCAAAAAGGAGGACCTTGGCATAATACAAACTTTGGGAAATGGTGGATTTCATGAGGTAAGGGGTG
Organism: Sphingomonadales bacterium; assembly: GCA_016872125.1. Taxonomy (GTDB): domain Bacteria; phylum Bacteroidota; class Bacteroidia; order UBA7662; family UBA7662; genus SYHX01. The sequence goes on along the minus strand of VHBD01000058.1, from coordinate 3,068 downwards.
TCCGGGCCCAAGGCGTTGGCCCATATCCCAAACGGTCGCAAAGGTACGAATCTTCGTTTAGATACGGAGTTAATTGCTTATCAATTAGTTCCCTGGCCTGGGCCGAAGCGGATTCCGGAAAAAGAAGATGAACATTTGCTCCGGCATCCAAAGTAAAAAACACCGGAACCCCGCTTTGGTTTCGAAAACGCCGGATTTCTTCCAATAGGGCCACCGTGGATGGTTTCATTAGCAAATAGGAGGGTGTTGAGGCCAACATCATGGCATGCAGTGTCAAGGCTTCCGATTCCACCAAATCCATGAAAGCCAGCCAAGATGCTTCTCCGCCATCTTGCAACATAGCCCAAAGCTGAGCAACTCGCTCGGCTCCTTGGGCAAAGCGAGCCTTGGCATACGGATGCCCATTCATGAGCCCATGACCTGCCGAAGAAGATACCGATTTGCTTCCTCGATCGACCAACAGCACGGTATCCTGGAGGTTGCGAAAGGAAGGGTGCACCGCCTCCATGTCCAATGGAACGGCACGGCGATCATTGGATCCTGGTACAGCCGGATGGCCCCCCCAAACGGTGTAACCGCCGTAAATCGAACGACAGGCGGAACCGGAACCCCGCCTGGCAAGGTCCGAGGCCTGAGCCCAGAAGGCCGAATCGTTCAGTCCATCCCCAGATTCAGCCCCACGAAAGGCGCGATCCATACTCGCTAACCCAAGGGCCAAAGCCCCCATGGCCGAGGCCGAGGAGGCAATCCCGCTACTATGCGGAAAGGTGTTATGGGATTCTATCTGCAGGTGAAGCCGAGTTAACCAAGGCAAATCTGCATGAAGGCTGTCCAGATAGCCTTGGATTTTTTGCGCAAATTCAGGCTTAGGCGCTCCTTCAAAAAGAAATTCCATGCTTCCTTGATCCGACTCACGGTAGGCAATCTGTGTTCTGCTCACACAGGAAGATAAAGTAAGGCTAAGCGATGGATTGGCTGGGATTTGCCCTGGATATTTACCCCAATATTTCACTAGCGCAATGTTCGATGGACATTCCCACCCAAGTTCGCCGGAGGAAATAATGTTGGATTCGGAACGGGATAGCGACATAGTAGAAAATTTAATAGGGACTTCAATGAACAAAAATCAAATAATTAATAATAGTGTTACAACAAATAACTTTTTATCAAAACATTATGGAAGGTGAAGGGCTTAAGGCTCGCATCGGACAAGCTGTTCAAAGGGATAAATCGACCAATTCGCTTGATTTTCAAGCCAATGGAGGGCATCTTCCGGACAAGGGGAGACTGCCAGGAACAGATCTCCGCCCCAGGCGCCCAGGCTTTTGAGCCTGCCCGGAAACCCGTTCCCTGCACTGCGTTGAAGGCAAGGTTGCCCCAAGAGCTTTTCCAATACGGCATCGTGCTGCTCAAAGAAATCCAACATCATGGTCACGTCTTGGCAAGTGGCAAGGGCGATGCTCAACGAAGAAATCTCCTCAACGTGGGCCATGCGTTGGTTCGTATCAAGGTTACGGTAGCGCACGACCTCCTTGGCTGAAATTTGCTTCCCACCCGGATCCACCAACCATAAAGCGCCACCTTGGGGTGATCGGTAGGCTATGGGCTGAACGATGGGCTCCAACGGAGCGGGAGAAGGTGAATTTGGGATAGCTCGTCCCTCGGGTAGGCGGTACAGAATCGAAGAATTTTGCATAGCCACCTCAAGGTCGTATCCCGAACCGTTGGTGGTGAGTGCGTAAAGGCGCCTGGCATCCACCCCTAACCATTGAGCCAACAAGGCCAACGCCGTGGAACTGCTGCCCAAACCCCAAGAGCGGGCAAAATCCAATTGGGTCTGCACTGTTAGGCCCTCTGTATGCAGGATATCGTTCCAGGATGCCCCTTCATATCCCGATACTGAACCTTCGCCAGGCTTGGCCATCAACGTCCATGCGGCTTGGAGCCAGTTTTGGAGTATACTCGAGGCTTCAGCGGCCTTATCGGAGACCTCTCCTACCGACCATTGCCCATCCAAGATGCGATAATTCGCCTGGAGCCAAGGATTGTGGAGATGATCAAGGGCGGTCCAGCGCAAGCACCCCGGTTCACTGCCCCGAAACACCGACATGCTTTGGCCCATTCGCGAGGCAAGCCCAAAAGCAGTCGCTCCATCGAGTACGACGTATTCTCCGGACATGAGGATTTTGCCCGGAACCCATTGTTGAAAAAGCAAATCACCGTGAATCGATGAAAATGACCCATCCTTCATGCTCTATCCAAACACAGAGTACATCCCAACCATCTCTCAGGATTCCAAAGAGGAATGATTGTCGCTTAGCAATATAAGTTTGGGATCTGGCAAACCATACCCTTGCAATCGATCCACGAAGGCTTTCACTTCGGCGAAGGAAATTATTTTGTCGCTAAAGTAAATTTTGGCTTTTTCTTTCTGCGCCTCGCTTGCTCCCAGTTGATTCAAAATATTCAGAAGATGCATCTTCATGTGCCCTTTTTGTATCCCTGAAGAGACCAAAGATTTCAAGGCCGAAAAATTTTGAGCCAAACCCACCGCGGCGGTGATTTGCATTAAATCGCGGGCTCCGGGGTTTCCTAACAATTCATGCGAGAATTTGACCATAGGGTGCAGGCCGGTAAGGCCACCCACCGTTCCCAAGGCTAGGGGAATTTCGATCCAGAAACGAAAAAGCCCGTTTTCAACGGAGGCGTGGGTCAAGGAGCGGTAGGTTCCGTCTTTGGCTGCATAAGCATGGGCACAGGCTTCCACAGCCCGAAAATCATTCCCCGTCGCCAAGACCACCGAATCAATCCCGTTCATGATCCCCTTGTTATGCGTAACGGCGCGGTAGGGCTCCAAATGGGCAATCCTTACGGCACGCAGAAATTTGGAGGCAAATTCTTCGGGCGCAAGTTCAGGCACATCGTTGAGTTCTTCAACGGCGCATGAAACTTCGCAACGCACCAAACATTCCGGAGTATAATTGCTCAAGATGCACATCAAAATCTGAATGCGCTTCTGCTCCGAGGTCAGCTCGGGCGAAGATTCAATCCTTCGGGATAAGATTTTG
>VHBD01000057.1 GCA_016872125.1 Sphingomonadales bacterium | reverse complement strand
CGCACCAAGCGTGATGGAGATCGCCCAACACGTTCTTTTTCATCGGATCGTCCCGCTCGCTCGGATCGTCCGTCTTATGGGGATAGACCCGCTCGCTCGGATCGTCCGTCTTATGGGGATAGACCCGCTCGCTCGGATCGTCCTTCTTATGGGGACCGCCCCAAGCGTGATGGAGATCGCCCAACACGTTCTTTTTCATCGGATCGTCCCGCTCGCTCGGAGCGTCCGTCTTACGGAGATCGCACCAAGCGTGATGGAGATCGCCCAACACGTTCTTTTTCATCGGATCGTCCTGCTCGCTCGGATCGTCCGTCCTACGGGGATCGTCCCAAGAGACCTTCCTTTGGGGAGCGACCTGGCAGGGAAATGATATCCAAGGTAGAACGAATTTCGAGCCTCCGCAAAGACCTGGAGCAACTCGAAGGCGGAAAAGGAAATTTACATACGGCCATGGAATGGAATATGGGCAAAAGTGATCGAATGTTTCAAGAAGCATTTGGAGAGAGCACCATGGATTTGGGCAAAACCAAGTCAAGCAGGTCCAAGGTTCGTCCATCGGCCAAAGAGCGAATTGCAGAAGGAGCTGCTCCCAAAGATGCCTTGGCTTGGCCGATGCGTCTTAACCGTTTTGTGTCTTTGTCAGGATTGTGTTCCAGAAGGACAGCGGATGAACTTATAGAAGCAGGACGCATTACCATTAACGGAAATATAGCCAATGTGTTGGGCACCAAGGTTGAACAATCCGATGTGGTCAAGTATGACGATGAATTGCTTCAAGTTCGTCGGAATGTTTATGTTTTGTTGAATAAGCCTAAAGATTTTATCACGACCCTGGACGATCCTGAAAATCGTCGAACAGTTATGGAATTGGTGGCCGATGCCACCAGTGAACGGATTGTACCTGCAGGGCGATTGGATCGCAATACTACTGGACTTCTCTTGTTAACCAACGATGGCGATCTTATTCAAAAATTAACCCACCCCTCTTCGGAGATTTCCAAAATTTACGCGGTAGAATTGGATAAACCTTTGACCCAAAACGATTTCAACCAGGTTTTGGATGGCTTGGAATTGGAAGACGGCTTTATACGGGTCGATGCTTTGGCTTGGCCGGAACCAAGGGACAAAAAAATGGTGGGTCTTTCCCTACATAGCGGCAAAAACCGAATTGTTCGGCGAATATTTGAGCAATTGGGTTACGAAGTGCAGCGACTGGACCGTGTGTCTTATGCTGGTCTCACCAAAAAGGATTTACCACGAGGTCATTGGCGATACCTGACAGACAAAGAAATCCGTTTCTTGAGGGCAGGCAAAAAGATGGTATAAAGGCATTTTCACACCTTGAGGGTTGAGTCCGAAAGAAGGACTTTTAAACAGTAGATGGTCATTAGCGACTGTATACGATTCGTTGTTGGCCAATTACTTTTTCATTATCCAAAAGCCTGATTTGGTAGGCTCCAAAACCGAGACTAAGGGAGGACAAGTTGATGGACAAGGATGGGTTGGAACGTTTATCCACCACAGAAATTTGGTGAACAAGCTGGCCGGTCAACGACAGTATTTGCACAGTGGATGGGGATGCTATGGCATCTCCCCACTGCATTTCCAAATTCCCTGAGCTTGGCACAGGCCAACAACGTAAAGGTTTGGATGGATCCAAGGTATTGACCGAAGAACCGGTAGGGGTGGTGAAGGTAATGCCGGCGCCGTAGGCCGTACCAATAACATTGGTTGCATAGGCTCTCCCATGGTACAAGGTTCCGGAGAGGAGCCCACTTAGATTGCTGACAAAGGACCCCGTGCCGGTTCCGTTGGAAGTAATTGAACCTGAAATGGTTGGATTAGGGCTTGTACCGTAGGCTAAACCGCGTGCGGTTACAGCGGAACCCCCATCCGATACCACATTTCCACCGCTGGTCGCGGAGTTCGGCGTAATCATTGAGGCCGCTTGGGTGGTGACGGTGGCGACCGTTGCCGCAAGCTCGGGGATGCTCAGGGTCTGTCGGTACAGGTTGACATTGCGGCCGCTAACACCAGCTGCATAAAACCCAAGCGTTCCGGAACCCGCGGGAGGCGCAACCCATTGAAAAGTCCAAGTGGAAGGATTACCCGAACTTGCATTACGATGGGTAATGTACTTGGATTGCTGAATCTGAAGGCTGGCCGGAGCAACCAGGGTCCCCATGGTGGCGCCTGATGATGACTGTGGACTGAACTGGAATCCTTTGCTACCGCTACCGTTGACGGTGATGGTGATGGAATAGGTAGCGCCTGGGGTGTAGCCAGACGCCAATGAGGGGTTCGTACTTATCAACGTACTGACCACGGTGTTGCTTGATGGCGAATGGCAACCGCCGCCGGCGCAGGTTGCGCCCCCTTCCGCTGGGCCACCGCTGCGACCCGCTGGGGCCCCGGTAGGATTGCTGTGCAATGCATGATACGATGGTTGAAGGATGGCCATGATCAGATAAGACAAGGCAAAAACGGAGAGAAGCAGGACTTTTTTCATGGGGTTGGTTGGCGTTTCAAGGTTTGTTTCAAAAATCGTTGAAAATGTCATGAATGGGTCTATCTTGCAACCTTAAATTTTTATTAACATGAATGAAGGAATTGTAAAGTTCTTCAACCAAACCAAGGGTTTTGGTTTCATCCGGGAGGAGAACAGCGGCACGGAATATTTCGTGCACGCAACTGGGCTCATCGACAAGGTCAACGAAAACGACCGAGTTAGTTTCGAGCTCAAAGAGGGCCGCAAGGGCCTCAATGCCGTGAATGTCAAATTGATTGATAATTAATTCTATCCGTTGCATACACCGCTCACAGCCGCCCTTCGGGGCGGTTTTTTTTTAAGCAGCATCAAGGATGCATCGCGTCCGAAAAGGCATCAAAGACTTAAAAATTAGTCCCTTGAATGCCCAAAATACCCATGCTCAAGACCTATATTTGCCCTCCTTTTGGGAAATTTCCAACCCAAAAGGCCAAGAAAACGTCTATCCATGACCCTTTCGGCCCAGGCCACCCCCGCACAGACCACTCACGGCATGAAGATTTTTGCCGGTCAGGCCACCCAGGATCTGGGCGGTCGCATTGCTTTGGCCTACGGGGACCCTTTGGGGGATTCGTCTCTTTTGCGTTTTTCGGATGGGGAATTTCAGCCAATCATCAACGAATCGGTGCGTGGATGCGATGTTTTTCTCGTTCAGAGCACCTATGCCCCAGCCGATAATTTGATGGAGCTCCTTCTGATGATTGACGCCTGCAAGCGGGCTTCGGCGCATTACATCACCGCGGTGATCCCCTACTTTGGTTTGGCACGCCAAGACCGCAAGGACAAGCCCAGGGTGCCGATAGGGGCCCGTTTGGTTGCCGATATGTTGGGAGCCGCTGGGGTAACCCGGGTCATGACCATGGACCTCCATGCCCCGCAGATTCAGGGTTTCTTCAATGTGCCCTTTGACCACCTGGACGCCAGCACCATTTTTGTGCCTTATGTCAAGTCCTTGCAATTGGAACAAGTTGCTATAGCCGCACCGGACATGGGGGCTGCCGCCCGCGCCAAGTTTTTTGCCTCCCATCTGGATTGCCCCATCATCGTTTGTGACAAAACTCGGGCCAGGGCCAACGTAGTCGCCAAAATTCAAGTCATTGGGGAGGTTAAAGGCAAGAATGTGGTGATTGTCGATGATTTGGTGGATACCGCAGGTACGATTGCCATGGTTGCTGATCAGTTGATGCGCAAAGGGGCCGCTTCGGTCCGCGCCGTTTGTACCCATGCGGTCTTGTCCGGTGAAGCCACCGAACGCATTGCCAACTCGGCGCTTACTGAATTGGTGGTAACGGATACCATTCCTCTTCGTCGGGAGTCCACCCCCAAAATCAAGGTGTTGTCGGTGGCCGAACTCTTTGCCCAATCGATCCGCAGTGTTCGAGAATTTTCATCGATTAGCCATCTTTTTGAAGTCAAAGTCAAGTCCAACTAAACCGAATTCAACCATCCGTCGAAGAGTATAATTTAATTTTCATTCACCTAAACCAAAACATCCAAACCAAACGCTATGAAATCGATCAATTTGAGCGGTTCTCTTCGGGAGAACGTAGGGAAGTCTGATTCGAATCTATTGCGTGCAGAAGGCAAGATCCCTTGCGTATTGTACGGCAATGCAGCTTCTCAATCCCATTTCTGGGCCCATGCCTACGATTTGAAGGCTGTCTTGTTTACGCCGGAAACCTTCAAAATCACCTTGGACTTGGATGGAACAAAGCATACCTGCGTTGTCAAAGATGCGCAGTACCATCCCCTCAACGGCGCGATGCTCCATGTTGACTTTATGTTATTGGATCCTGCGAAGCCTGTCAAACTAAATTTACCTTTGGAATTTGTGGGGACATCCCCCGGGGTCCGCGCCGGTGGAAAATTTACATCGCGTATGCGTTCCATTACCGTCAAGGGTTTGCCCAATCAATTGCCAGCAACGGTCAAGGTGGATATTTCCAAGATAGAATTGGGTGGCGTCGTCCGTGTTAAGGATATTGTTGCCGAAGGCTTCACTTTGGTGGCCGCTCCCAACAATCCGGTAGCTGCCGTCACCATACCGCGTGCCATGAAGGGCGCTGTGGCCGAGGCTTCCAAGTAAAATTCCCTTCCCTAAGGGGGTTGCCTCTTCTCACAGGAGGCTTCCTCGTTGGAAAGGGCATTTGAAACCATGGGGTTGTTGTCATGAAGTTTCTCGTTTTTGGTTTGGGTAATCCCGGCGCCGAATATGCGGATACCCGCCATAACATTGGATTTATGGTGCTGGATCGTTTGCGCCAAGAATTTAGCACTTCGGAGCCCTTTGCGACCGGTCGGTATGCCTCAACGGCGAGCGGGAAACATGCAGGCAAGCAATTTCTTTTGGTCAAGCCCCAAACCTACATGAACCTTTCGGGTCAGGCGCTTCGGTATTGGATGCAAGCCGAAAAGGTGGACGCCACCGAGCGCATTTTGGTGATCACGGATGATTTCAGTCTACCGTTCGGTCAAATCAGGTTACGGGGATCCGGATCCGCCGGGGGCCATAACGGCCTGGGTCATATCGAAACGGTCCTGGGCCATAACCGTTACCCCCGATTGCGTGTTGGGATAGGGCGTGACTTTACTCCAGGTCGTCAATCCGATTATGTTTTGTCCCCCTTTGCGAGGGCGGAACAAGAGGAACTACCGTCCTTGTTGGATCGATGTGCTCAAGCCGCCATGGCCTGGGCCTTGAGGGGACTTGCTCCCGCGATGAACGAATTCAACCGCGGTTAGCAGACCTTGCAATGCAGGTTCGGTCGCCCGTTCAGGTGGCCAACGAGATGGTCGCCGATTTGGACCGGTCCAACCCCTGCAGGCGTGCCCGTATAGATGATGTCCCCCATTTTGAGGGTAAAATAGCGGGATACAAAAGCGATGAGCTCAGCGAAGCCAAAAAGCATATCGGAGCTGTGACCGCTTTGCCGAATTTCATCCCCGATTTGCAGGGTAAAAGCAAAGCCCTGCTCCAATCCGGAAGGATCAATTTCTTGCCAATCCCCCAGGATTGCGGAGCCGTCAAACCCCTTGGCTAATTCCCATGGAAGTCCTTTGGATTTCAATTGCTCTTGGAGGTTTCTGGCTGTAAAATCGATGCCCAAAGCTATGCGGTCCACATAGGACAAAGCGAATTTGGGCTGAATATGACGTCCGTTCCTTCCAATTCGCAACACAATTTCAATTTCGTGATGTACCTCGCCCAAATGGTCCGGCAGAAAGAAGGGCTTACCATCCTTGACGATCGCCGTTTCGGGCTTCATAAACACCACCGGCTCGCTGGGCCTGGGGTTGTTGAGCTCCCGGGCGTGTTCGTCGTAGTTACGACCTATGCAAATGATTTTCATGGTATCGCATTTGAGTAAGGGTCCACTTGGTGAGGTCTTTGAGGTAGGCGTCCTCTGGATCAAAGGGAACGCCGGCCGTTCGGTAGACTTCTTGAATCGAAACGGTGTTACCCAGGGCAAGGGCATCTCGGTAAGCAGCCATGGCCATGGCGGGGTTTGAGGCGCTGTTTCTCCAAACCCCCAGGGCACCGATTTGGGCAAAGCCGTATTCGATATAGTAAAAGGGCATTTCAAAAAGATGCAATTGACCCTGCCAAGCAAAATCCATCCAATCTTCTAACCCTTGCCAATCCACCACCGAACTGTGGTAATCGTGCATCAGCCTATGCCAAGCTTGGCGACGCTCTGCGCGGGTGTGGCCCGGATGGGTGTACAGCCAATGCTGAAAGGAGTCAATGCAGGCTATCCAAGGAAGCACCCCGACGGCGCGTTGGATTTGTTCCAAGCAGGCCCGGTGTCGGTCTTCTTCCCGGTCAAAAAAATGGGGGTAAGCCTTCATGCTTAGCAGTTCCATACTCATCGAAGCCAATTCCGCGGTCTCCGACGGGGTTTGCCGAAAGGCATTAAGGCGCAAGGGATGCACCAAAAAGGAATGTACCGCATGCCCGCCTTCGTGCATCATGGTTTCCAAATCTTCCATGGAACCGGTGGCATTCATAAAGACAAAGGGCGCCCCACTTTCCATCATGGGATAATTGTATCCACCGGGGGCCTTGCCTTTGCGGGAATCGAGATCAAAGCGACCCATGCGTTCCATAGTGGCCAAGCAATCCCCAAAAAAGGGATCCAATTCGCCAAAGGCCGCAATGCTTTTTTGGATCAAATCCGAGGCTTCCTCAAAGGGTTTCAAGGGAGGTATGCCTGCGGGGAGGGCTTTGAGATCCCAAGGTCGCAGATGATCCAAGCCGTTGATTTGGGCTTGTTGACGATCCAGGTGTTCTTTGAGAGGAACCATATAATCGCGAACCAAGCGATGAAAAGAAAGGCATTCCTGAACCCCGTATTCAAAGCGTTGAAGTTCCCGAAAGCGGTAATCCCGGTAATTGGTAAATCCTGCGTTGAGGGCGACTTGATGACGCAATTCCAACATGCGATCCATAAGGACCTGCAGTTCCTCGCTAATTCCGGAACGCTGCTCCATGATTAAACGGTAAACCATCTCTCGCTGGGTGCGATCATGGGACTTGAGAAACTTCTGGGCTTGGGGTAGGGTGTATTCCTGCCCATCGTAGTGGATACACAGGCTCCCGGTGAGGGCTGCGTATTGACTTTCCAAGCCCTTGAGCTTCGTTTGAAGGGGTATGTTTTCTTCTCGGTAGAGTTCAAGCGCGTTTTGAACACTACGCAGCAGACGCTCAAAGCCGGGTTCTTGGTAAGCGTTCAACCCTGGATACGATAACATTTTACGATTCAAGGCGTCATCGAGCGGGGCAATTTGGGGATAGATTTCTTGGATAAAAAAATCATAGGCCGCTCGTTTGTCCGCGTTCTCGGTATCGCAGCTTAGGGCTACATAGAGCCAGGCTTGATGTTCATCCAAGCACGATTCCAGTTCCGAGCGGTTGGCGAGCCAAGTCTGAAAGAAGGAGTCCGGGTCCTCGTCAGGCCAAACGGCGTTGAGCAAGGCCGCGTAATGCGGCTCAATAACCTCAAAGGAACTGGGACGAAAATCGTCGCTAACGAAGGAGCGCTGACGGGTAAGGTTTTGCATGAAGGGTAACTGTTCGCTTAGGATGCGTGGTAGGCAAGTCTAGAAAGACGACGGAGGAACCAACGACGACGGATCGAATTGCGCTCGGCAATGTAGTACATGGCCGGTAACAAAATCAACGTAATCAAGGTGGAGAAAGTCAACCCAAAGATGATGGTCCAACTTAGGGGGCCAAAGAAAGCGACCTGATCCCCTCCCAAATATAGGTGGGGCTCAAGGCGTTCAAAGAGTCCAGGAAAATCAATGTTAAGGCCCATAGCCAAAGGAACCAATCCCAAGACGGTGGATGCTGCCGTTAAGAAAACAGGGGCCAAACGGATTTTGCCCGCTTGAACAATGGCCTCGCGCAGGGGGAGGTTTTTTTCCTTGCGGATGAGGTCGATAAATTCCACAATCAAGATGCCGTTCT
>VHBD01000056.1 GCA_016872125.1 Sphingomonadales bacterium | reverse complement strand
TTTGGTGTTCGCATGGGCTGGGGTTGATTTTTTGCCGGATTCCACCTTGTATGCGAATCAGCAAAACCCCGATGCAGCGGCTTTGCCCATGTTCAGCCAAGGGGTAACGAACCATTGGTTGGGAACGGATTCCATGGGGAGGGATTTATGGAGCCGCTTGGTCTGGGGAATTCGTGTATCGATGGGGACAGGCTTGGTGGCCATGGCGCTTTCGATTGCTCTGGGGACCTTGGTAGGCCTTGCGGCAGGATATTACCGATCTTGGGTGGACCGGGTCCTCTCGTGGTTCATGCAGGTTTTGTGGTCTCTGCCGTCGGTGATGTTGGTATTGGCCTTTTCGCTTGCTTTGGGCAAAGGTTGGTGGCAGGTTATGCTGGCCATTGGGCTGACCATGTGGGTGGACGTGGCCCGAATGGTGCGTGGCCAAGTGATGGCGTTAAGGGAAAGGGAGTTCATGCTTGCCGCCCGCATGCTGGGTTTATCCGATTGGAACCAAATGATCAAGCAGCTGCTGCCCAATTTGTATAAACCCTTGATGGTGATGGCATCATCCGTTTTTGGTTCAGCCATCTTGTTGGAATCAGGATTGGGTTTTCTGGGGTTAGGCGTACAACCCCCCGTCCCATCCCTCGGCATGATGCTCAAAGAGCATGTCCCTTACCTCTTGATGGGCTCCCCTCATTTGGCATTGGCGCCAGGCTTGCTTATATTTAGTCTTGTGTTTGGATTCAATATTCTGGGGGCAGCTTTATCGTCCTATTGGGATACGCCTCGTTGATCAAAGGGGTAACGCCTATCCATTGCGGTAATCAATCCAAGGCTTGACCAAAACAGCAAGGCTGTTTTGTCCATATCTAAATAATTGTTAAGAAAACCGTGCGTATAATAGGTTACCAAACCCAACATGGCGCAGAGGAGAAGGAGGCGGTCCCGTTGCTGATTCGGCTCTTTGAGCCTGTACCATAATGACATACCACGCTGAAGGGAGGCAAGGAGGATGCCCACAAAACAAAGAAAACCGGGAATACCGGATTCGACCAAAGGGCCAAAATACTCCGAATGAATACCCCCCACATCGGCATTGTTGGTGCTTATAATGGTTTTTTCGTAGGGATTTTGGAAGGGGGCGTATTCCATCATGTACGTTCCAGGTCCCCATCCCAGCCATGGTCTTTCCGAGAACATCCGTAATCCGGAAGCCCAACGGTTGAGCCTTTCGAGATTGGAGGCATCGCTGCGCACATTGGAGATGGATTCCAAATGTTTGTCAAGTCGATCCTGCGAATCAGTTTTGTTCCGCATCAGGTACATGAGCAAAGGGCCGCTGTTCAAGGCAATCAGGGTACTGGCGATAACCGCCAGCAACATCAGCCATCGAAACTGAATCTTAAGCTGTAACAATACATAAAAAGCAAGGGCCGCCGCAAGGCTTACCCAGGCCGCCCGGGTATAACTCATGATCACCGCGATGACCAAGACCACAAGCAGCGCCAAAAGGAGCGGACGAATCCAGACCAGACGGAGGAAGGCCTGGGGACGAACGAGGTGTAAGGTCACCAAGGGGATCAAGAAGCCCAGCATCGCCCCATAAATTCCATGATTGATCACAAAGGGTTCCGATGCCCAGTAGCTCGCTTCTTTGGTAAATCCATCCTCTGCATGGTGCCACAGGCTCCATATGGCCACAAAGGTGAAGGGTAAGAGATAGAGCCACCAGAAGCGCAGAGCACGATCGCCTACCCGAAAAAGCATGATGGATCCGAAATAGCAAGGGATTATTTTCCACGCATTGGAAAGGACAAATTTGAACGAAACCAAGGGTTGTGAAGAGGCTGGAATGATATAGATCATCCACAGCATCCACAAAAGGATGCATACCGTGATGGGGTTTCGTAGAATTACCGATGAAGGGGGTTCAAGGAGCATCCAACGTGCAAGCAAGGCCCCGCTGATCAGAATCATCAAGGGGTCCGTGGGTATTTGAATGGCAAAACCCAGGGAAGGGTCGTCAATCAGAACGCTCAGAGGAGTGAGCATGGACAAAGCGTAGAGCGCCCAATCCATTCGGCACACCACAAGCATAACCAATCCCAACCCAAAGGGCAAAAGCAAAACCCACCATTGTTCAGCATACAGGCCAACGGCCAAAGCCAAAGCCCAAACAACGCCCACGATGGCCGTGATGAACCACGGGGTCTTTCCCGCATTGTGCAAAAGGCCTGGATCCGGATTCTTCAACGATAGCAAGGATGGATCAACCGCGATACGCCCGAATATTCTGCAGAACAACCATGGACAAAGCGGCAAGAAGCAAGGATCCTGTGCCGGACAAAACCACCACCAGCCATCGGATAGGGTACACCTTCTTTTCGGCGGGTCTCGCTGAATTTACCAGGAACTTGACTGGCAAGACTTCTTCGAGGTCCACCCTTGAACGATCGTAACGGATTCTGATTTTGACCAATTCTTCGTTTTCTTTTTCGAGCTGTTCTTTGACGGAATTGTAGGCCCCACCGTAGCGTTCGAGGCTTTTCAGTTGGCGATTCAAATCCAGGAGCGAGGCCTCACTGCCCTTCAGGCGGGCCATGTTGTTGATAATCGCGGTATCGCTTTCGGGGACTTTCAGTTGCCGAAGGATATTCAATTTACCTTGAGCTTCCGCTTTGGCTGACGAGGATTGTACTTGCAGCTCTGTGAGATGATTCGTCTGCAAATCATAATCAAAAATGCCTTGGGAACGAAAGAAATTCAAGGAATCGTTTAAACGCTCTATCCAGGCCTTCTTGGATTCGTATTGTGTTTGAACAATTTGAAAAGACTTCTCCGCTTGTTCGCGTTGAATTTTATTTTTGGTGAGGTCCAGCAGGGAGGCGATGGTGTTGGCAATATCGGCCGCCATGCGAGGGTCTTTGTCGCGAACCGTGATTTCTACGGACATGTATTCGGTTCTTTTGAACTGAATCAGCTTGTCGTATTTCTTGTTCAAACGGGTGTTTCGAAAGGCTGCGTCTTCGGGGATTTCATAATGTTCCATGAGGCGAAAGCGTCGAATCACGCTGTCCCGAATTTCATCCGAATACAAAATTTGAATCAGCTGATCGCTTTGCTCTTCGGCCCCAAATTCCATAACATCGGTTTTGTCTGATGGGTTATCCGAAAGCAGGGCCTTGGAAATGGAATTCACAGTGGCCGGATAGAAGATCACCTTGGACTCATAGAGAGGAGTAATAAACCAGGACGAGGAGAAAACAATGCCCAAAACCGAACCGCTTAAACCGGCGATCAACAAAAGGACACGGAACTGCCACACGAAGGCAAAAACACCGGAAGAATCAAATTCGGATTGGGACTGGTTCATAAACAGGTTCAAAGGTTTAAAATTAGGTCAAACGTTAGTTTTTCGTGAAGATCCAGCCCCAGCCCAAGGCCATACCAAGACCGGTCACAAGACCTTCTAGCCATTTCCCCCAAGAGGAGCTCATGAAGGCAAAGGCAATAACAGCCGTAAAGCCAATGCCCAATAAGGCGATGATGGGTTTCCATAAATACCTCCAGGGTTTCCATTGGTATTCCACGCTGACCAGGGCCCATTGGGCGATCATGACCAGAGAATGGGTGACTGCGCAGGCTTTGGCGGCACCAACGGCCCCCGATTCCGTTACCCATAGGCGTAACAAGACGATATGAAGCAAAAGAGCGAGCAAGTGAAGGGGAATTAATCGGCCAAAGGCTCGGTGAGCGGTGAGCAAGGATCCCAACAGCACATTAAGCCCCATCGGCAGGAAGGCGAGGAGGTGCCAGCCGAGAATAAAGTGAACCGGCTTCGAAGATACCGATGCCGGGTACCACCAGGCCATCCATTCTTGCAGGTGGGGCAAAACAATAAACATCCCCGCCAAACCGATACCAATCAAAAGGGAGGCGGACTGGTTCAGCAATTGATGAATTTGCTCCAGATTGCGCTCAAGAAAGGCAAATCGGCCAACCCACATGGAACCCAACAGCAAAGGGAGCATCAAGCCCGCATCCAACAATCGATACGATGCAGCATACCATCCTTGGTCGATGGCTCCCCCTTGTCCCCATTCGCGTAAGAGCACGACGTCCAAGCGGAAATATGCCGTCATGATCAATCCCAATACTCCAAAGGGAAGCCAGGTTTGCCACCATAATTTTTCGGTAGAAGGTCCTGTCTCTTCGGCCAAAGACGAAGGTGGAGTTGAATTACCCGTTGGTTTCGTTTTGGAGCGGTAAATGAAGGCAGAAATTAGTGTAATGATCAATGCGCCAATGATTTGAATAATCACAAAATCATGAAGGATATTACCGGTCCAATACGCTTTGCCTTGCAGCAAGGGAAGAGAGAGCAAAATCATGATCGCCTTGTCACCCGCACTTAAAATTCCTTCCAAGACGAATTTTTGTTGACCTGCAAGACCTGCTCTCCACAATAAATTGAGGAACATGAGTCCTTGGAGAAAACCGAGTAGAGCGATCCATAACAATGAGCTACTTTCATAGCCAAGGCCTGCCGCGATACCCATCGTGCCCACCATGTACAAGCCCCACAAAGCCCCTTTGAGCCGGAGTAATTGAGCCATCTCCACTTGCCTGAATGTTCCCGAAGCAATCCGTTGATTCCAAAAATTCGCCATGCCCCCATCCAGCAAAACGGCAAGCAACAAGGAGAGGTTGAACCATTGGTAATAGCCGCCGTAGGCTTCAGGGCCTACTTGGTTTTGGATGCTTCGATCAATCCACAGGATCCACAAGGGTTTCACCAAGGCATTGGATAGCCAGATGGCAAGGGAGTTGCGGTAAAAGGAGTAAGCCACGTCCTCAAAATTAGGGGTATTCCGCAGAAGCGTGGTTTATGCTCAGATTTGCAGTACCATGCGCAATGAAAGGCTGTACTTCGTGGTTTCTGCCCTTGTAGGGGTCTTATGGGGCTTGGCCTCTTGGATCCGCCGACTCCCAACATGGAGGAGCCGAGGCCAAAAAGGCGCCTCAGCAGGGGTTTCTACCCGGATTTTGGTCATTCGGATGGATGAATTGGGGGATATGGTCACCACCTTGCCCCTGCTCCATGCGATACGGCAGGAGAACCCGCTCGCCGCGGTGGACCTGTGGTGCAAACCCCTCCACAAGGATTGGTTGGCGCCGCAGGGCTTGGTGAACACCATTTGGACCGGGGATGCGCCTGCACCCAAGGAGCATTACCATTGGGTTCTGGAATGCAGGGGGAATTGGCAAACCCTCCTTTATGCCCTGAGGACATGGCCCCAAGGTCGCCGTGATCGTGGGAGCATACGCCTGTGGCGGCGCCTCAGCGGCCAATCTCAACTCCACGAATGGGATATTAACCTAAGGATCGCGGCACCTTTGCTGAATGGGAACATCGAAGCCATCACGCGATTCAAAACAAAAGGCCAACCTGAGACCCCAGAAGGCTCGGGCGCCCTCTTGCATGGAGACGATCCGCAAGCGGTGGCCGAAATCAATTTGTTCAAACAACGATTGGATCTAGGGAAATATGTGGTCTTTCATGCTGGGGCAAGGAAATTGTTACGGAGATGGTCGCTTCAGGGTTGGGCAGATTTGGCCCACCGCCTGCACGAGGAATTTCAATTAGATATTGTGTTTGTAGGGACTCCCGAAGAGCGGATGGATGTGGATCGCATCCAAGAAAAGTTAAATTTCGAAACCTTTACCTACATGGAGGGCCGCCCAATTCGTTATTTGATCCCCCTGCTGGCGCGGGCCTCGCTGATGGTGGGCAACGAAAGCGGGCCCATGCATTTGGCCTCGGCCACCGGCTGTCCTACCGTGGGGCTTTTTGGGCCGGGAGAGCCCGAAATCTTTTCACCCAAAGCCCATAATTTCAGAGCATTGCACATCAAGTTACCCTGCAATCCCTGCGGTCAAATCCGATGCGTTCACCCGGATAATCCATGCATGAATCGAATTACGGTGGATGAAGTGATGAAGGCTGTGCATGATTTGTTTTTTTTCGATTGAAAAATGAAAAACTTTTCCTTACCCCAACAACCTTATGTTCAATGGATTTTGGCTGGATGCTTAGCCTTGTTCGCTGGCTGGGTTTACCGCGATGTTCCCAGCCAAAGGTTAACTCGCTTGGATGATTCTATTTTCATCGAAGAAAATTATGCGGTCAACAAAGATAAATCCGCATATTCCAAAGCACTGACCCGTGGGGTCTTTCGCGAGAAAGGTGACAGCTATTACCGCCCACTTTTGTTATGGAGTTTTGCGGCCGATGCCCGTTCGCATCAACTGAAGTTGGAGGGGTATTTGCGAACCAATGTCCGCTTGCACCTGGCTTCTTGCGTTTTGCTTTTTGTGGCCTTATGCTCCCTGGGACTTCCAATGTGGAGCGCCTGGGTTCTTGGGTTGCTCTATGCGGTTCATCCTGCTCTGAGCCAGGCTGTGGCTTGGATTCCAGGTCGGAACGACACTCTGCTGGGTGTGGCAACCTTCTCAGGTCTATTGGCCTTGGTTCAATATTGGCGTCAAGGCAAATGGGTCATGTTGCTCTTGTGGGGTGTCTGCGGTTTGGCCGCCATGCTGACCAAAGAAACAGGGGTACTGGTCATGCCGGCTACGGTAGTTTTGGTTTGGGCCTTCAAGGGACTCCCTCAATCCTACAGAACCTGGCTCGCTTTGGGCTTGGTTTGGTTCGCCGCCCTTGGGCTTTGGGCCTGGGGTCGACATGAGGCTCAAACAACAGGGGCAGGTCTGGATCTTGCCAATTTGTGGGTTTTGTTTTGGGAAAGGACCCCAATTCTTTTGCAGTATTTGGGCAAAACCTTTTTGCCGTTGAATCTGTCGGTTTTTCCAATGCAGGCAGATACCGAATGGCAGTGGGGAATAATTGCCTTGGGTTTTCTTGGTTTTTTGGTTTGGTGGACGCCTGCTCAAGATCGACTACGGTGGGTCGGGGGCTTGGCCTTTTGGTTGCTTTTGTTGTTACCAGCGATGGTGGTTCCCCGAGGCTTGAACGATCAAGTCTTTGAGCACAGGCTCTATGTCCCTACGCTGGGGTTATGGGCGGCACTGGGCTCTTCGAATTTGTTCCGTACACAATTTCCAAAGGGTTGGGGGGTAGTGCTTGCATGTTTGGCCCTCCTTTGGTTTTTGCAAATCAATGTTAAACGTAAAGGAATCTTTGCTGATGAGTTGGCATTCTGGAAGGATGCGGTGGATCATTCTCCGTCCTCGGCTTACGCCCACGTCATGTACGCGATTCGTTGCAATACCGTGGAGGGACTGCCCAGGCCGGGTTTGGAGGAGGCACGCAAGTACGTGAGCAAAGCCTACGCCATCGACTCCAATGAAAAATATGTCAATCATTACATGGGCCTTTTGGCCATGGAAGACGGAAAATTTCAGGAGGCCAATCGGTTTTTTGAACGGGAAATTTCCATAACCGGGTTATCAGACAGCTATTTTAACCGAGCCAGGGCTTTGTTTGAGTTAGGCAACAAAAGAGGTTCTGCCCGCAGTCTCGAAGAATACTTACGCCTTAAGCCAGGTGATCCAATGGCAACCAATAACCTTAACCTCCTTTATCAAGAACTTGGGAATACATCCCCATGACTTGGGGCAGATCTGTGTATTTGCCTTTAAGTTTACAGAACCATTTAAATGCCATGTTTATGATTTCATACAATTTGCACCATTTCAAAACGTGTAGGGGTTCTTTGATAGGGCTTCTTGGATTGCTGGGGTTCTTGATGCAGGCCCCTCAGGCCATGGCCCAGGATGATGCCTTGGCTATTCTTGCCGGTGGTAAGGAGGACGCCAACAAACTTCTTGTCGCGTACATGTCCCCGATGGGCCAAGGTTTTTCGATGGCCTTGGGGCAAAATTGGTTCAATACCGCAAATTCCCTCAAGACCCTGCGCTTGAATGTCCAAGCAGGGGTGACGATGATTCAAATACCGGATCAACACAAATTCTTTGATCCAGCCACGCTGCAGTTGACCACTCTCAAAGCCGTTGGAGGCAATCCCAATGCAGTCCCTACTGTCGCAGGAGATCGCAGTGCGATTTCCCCACAATGGGTTGTTACGGGTACCATTCAGGATTCCTTGAGTCCAGGAGGTGTGAGGCCGATTGAATATCCCGCCTTGGGTGATATTTTCCAAGGTTTGGGTTTGTCCATGACCTTTGCCCCTTATGTACAGGCCAATGTTGGCTTGGTCAAGAACACTGAACTGAGTATTCGTTACGCCCCAACCCTCGATTTGTCCACTTTGGGGAATGGTATAATTCCCGAGAATATCCTCTCCGGGAAGATTAACTTTTGGGGTCTTG
>VHBD01000055.1 GCA_016872125.1 Sphingomonadales bacterium | reverse complement strand
CCAGGCTGAATCACTTCTTAACGAACGCCTTACCGATTACAAAGCCCAACATCCCGGAGCAGACCGCTTTGATTTGATGGGAATGACCGCTTTCTTCTTGGCCCATAGCCTGATTCAACATCAGGAATCGACCCCATCCGCTTCGGAACCCCCCTCGGTTACCGTACCAGCAGACCATGGGTTTGAGGAAGAACTCGGAGAGCGGTTCAAAGCGTTGGAAGCCAGTTTGGATCGCATGATGCATTCCAAGGCGACGGTGCAGGCGGTTTAATCCGGCCTCTGGGCGTTCAAAACCAACGCCATGGAACCAATTACCCTTATTGTTAGCATCGTTATCGCCGCAGGCGCCGGATTAGGCCTGGGCAAAGTCGTTTTTACGGCCAAAACTGGCAAAGAACGCGAAGAGGCCGAAAAAGAAGCCAAACGCATCCTTGCCGACGCCGAATCCAAAGCCGAAAGCCTCCGCAAAGAAAAAGAGCTGCAGGCCAAAGAAAAGTTCATCCACCTCAAGGCTGAACACGAATCGGAAGTTCAGAAGAAGAACCAATCCATGCAGTCTCGCGAGCAGTCGGTTCAATCCAAGGAACAAGCCTTCAAGCAAAAAGAGAATACGCTGAACCAGAAGCTGGAACAGACCTCCCGCAAGGAAAATGAGTTGGAGCAGAAGAAACAGCAATTGGAGCGAGCCAGCCAAAACATTGCCCAGCAGGAACAAGAACTCTCCAAATCACACCAAAAAATGGTGCAAGCATTGGAAAAAGTTGCTGGCCTAAGTGCAGACCAAGCTCGTTCTCAATTGATGGAATCTTTGGTAGACGAGGCCCGCAGCAGATCTTCCGCATCCATCAAGGAAATCGTGGACGAAGCCAAACTCAGCGCCCACAAACAAGCCAAAAAAGTGGTCATCGAAACCATACAACGCTGTGCAACCGAGCATTCCATCGAAAATTCCATCTCCGTCTTCCAGATCAAGAACGACGAAATCAAAGGACAAATTATCGGAAGAGAAGGGCGCAATATTCGCGCCTTGGAAGCGGCCACTGGCGTAGAATTCCAAGTGGACGATACCCCTGAGGCGATCATATTGTCCTGTTTTGACCCATTGCGCCGCGAAATCGCTCGCATTGCCTTGCACCGTTTGGTCAGCGACGGTCGCATCCACCCTGCACGTATCGAAGAGGTGGTTGCCAAAACCAAGAAACAAATTGAAGAAGAAATTGTAGAAATTGGCGAAAGGACTTGCATCGATTTGGGCATCCACGGATTGCACGCCGATCTGGTGCGCATGGTCGGTAAAATGCGTTATCGTTCATCCTATGGACAGAACTTGTTGCAGCATAGCCGTGAGGTCGCCAATCTCTGTGCCACCATGGCCTCCGAACTTGGCTTAAATCCCAAATTGGCCAAGCGAGCCGGGCTCTTGCATGATATTGGCAAGGTCCCGGATGACCAACCTGATTTGCCGCATGCCTTGCTGGGCATGCAGCTCGCCGAAAAATGCAAGGAGCATCCCATCATCTGCAATGCCATTGGAGCTCACCATGATGAGATTGAAATGACCGATCCAATCTCAGCCATTATTCAAGCCTGCGATGCTATTTCCGGTTCAAGGCCCGGCGCCCGTCGAGAAGTTGTGGAAGGCTATATCAAACGCTTAAAAGAATTAGAGAATTTGGCCCAATCCTTCAAAGGTGTCGAAAAGGCCTTTGCCATCCAAGCAGGTCGTGAGCTAAGGGTAGTCGTTGAGGCCGAGAAAGTAACGGACGAGCAATCGGAATTGATGTCGGTAGAATTATCGCAACGTATCCAAAATGAAATGCAATACCCCGGCCAAATTAAGGTGACCGTCATCCGCGAAAAACGGGCCGTAGCCTACGCCAAATAAGGCTAGGCGTTGTAATTCAGGATCCCTTCCGGTCCTTTGATCTGCAGGGTAGTCGAGTTATTGCTGGCTTGCCCTACCCGTCCCACCACCTTGGCGGCAATACCGTAATGTTTGCCCCAGTCCAAAGCAGGGGCAACCAGGCTCTCATGAAGGTACAATTCCAGGCGATGGCCCATATTGAAAACCCTGTACATTTCTTGCCATGAGGTTCCGGTGATTTTCTGGATCAAAGCAAAGAGCGGAGGTATTTCGAAGCAATCATCTTTGATTACCTCCAGGTTTTTCACAAAATGCAAGACCTTGGTTTGCCCACCCCCGCTGCAATGAACCATTCCGTGCAGTCCCTCTGGACCGATATCCCTCAGCAGGGAACTTATCAAAGGCGCATAGGTTCGAGTCGGGGACAATAACCATCGACCGAAATCCAAACCATCCCTTGAGGCATGGGGTGCCAAACCCAAGGAGGAACCCAAGACCTCATGGATGCTTTCATTCAAATGAAATTGGCCGCTGTACTGCAAAGAGGAATCCACCGAGGCATCCACGGATTCCGGATATCGATGCAGATAATCATGATGCAAGAGGTCATGCCGTGCAGAAGTCAACCCGTTGGAACCAATACCTGAGTTTTCCACCGATTCGTAGGCGCAAGTTCCAAACGAGGCAAATCCTACGATAACATCCCCTGGCTGTATCCGGTGATTTGAAATCACCGCATCCCTTCGCATTCGGGCTGTCATGGTCGAATCCACCACCATGGTTTGAATCAAGTCTCCCAAATCGGCAGTTTCCCCGCCTCCGGAACGAAGATCCACGCCCCATTGACGAAGTTCTTCGGTATATTCTTCGGTCCCTTGGATGATCGCCTCGATCACCTCCCCCGTTATGCGGTTTTTGTTACGCCCAATCGTTGAGGATAACAAGTAAGGTCCCGTTGCCCCTACGCAACACAAGTCATCCAGATTCATGACGACAGCATCCCTGGCAATCCCTTTCCAAACATCCGTAAGACCAGTCTCTTTCCAATAGAGGTAGGCCAGAGAGGATTTGGTCCCGGCACCGTCGGCGTGAATCAGGTTACAAAAGTCAGGATCGTTGCCAAGAACATCCGGCAAAATTTTGCAAAACGCCGCTGGAAAGAGACCCTTATCGAGGCCAGCGATGGCGCGATGTACTTCGTCCTTGGTGGCAGAAGCACCGCGGGCAGCGTATCGGCTATCCGAAGAGCCTGAACTCATCGGGATGCTTGCCTACCCGGCCTCCTTAATTTTTTCTTTTCCGAAATCGCCTTGTAAATGGCTTCCTCGGCATCCTCGGTCTCTTCGCCGGTGACCCTTTTGTATTTGACGATGACCCGATCCAGGTCTATCGCCGTGATGCTAAAGGTCGTGCGGCGATTAAGCTGATGTTCCGATTCGCTGCACTTGGCCTTGTCCTTGCACGGGTTGATCAATCGACTTTCTCCATGACCTTGGGCAGTCAGACGCTGGGTTGCAATGCCCTTGCTTATCAAATAATCAACGACCGATTGAGCTCGCCTTTGGGACAAGGCTTGGTTGTATGCATCTGAGCCCCTGGAATCCGTGTGCGAATGAATGGCGATTGAAATGTTGGGTGATTTATTCAGCAAATTGATCAATGAATCCAAGGCCATTAACGACTCAGGCCTCAAGGTGGCCTTGTCATAGTCGTACATAATATCACTTAACCTGACCTCCTCGGTGGGTACCAAACGCATTGGCAAATCAAAATTCCAATCCGTGTCGTCTTGTGTTAGGAAGGTATTGAACGAGGTATCGGTTTCGTAGTAAAGTAAACGATGTCTGGGCGATGCATGCCGTTGGTATGGGATATTCTCTTTGGCCACAGAAGCTTCTATGCGGTAGTTGACATCTTCCCTCAACTTAAAATAATACTCCCCCATCGAATCGGTCTTCGTTTCAAAATACGAGGAATCCTCTAGCACAAGCCGTACCAACGCATTTGGAATGTGTTGACCCGTGGTATCGTCGTAAACCTTCCCGCTCAAGGTGACCCGATATGGAATAAAATTCCAGATATAGATATCATCGCTGCCTCGTCCATCAATTCTGCTCGATGCAAGAAAACCGCTAGTAATTTTTTCGTTCACCGTAATGCCAAAGTCATCCGCACCGGAATTAATAGGATTGCGCATGTTCTCCGCTTGCTCCCAATCGGACCCGCCACCCACCGACCTGAAGATATCCAATCCCCCCATTCCAGGATGTCCATCCGAGGCAAAGAACAATACTGTGTCAGAAACATGGATGTAAGGAAACATTTCATCCCTTTCGGTATTCACGGTTGGGCCAAGATTGACGGGCTCTTCCCAGGTGTCATCCTCGGAGCGGTTCATGAACCAAATGTCCTTGCCTCCATAACCACCTTCCGCATTGGAGGCCACAAAATACATTTTGTCTTCATTGACCGTGACCGCCGGATGCCCCACATCCACCGAATCGGACATGATGGGGACCATGACGGGCTCAGCCCATCCGGGACCACTACGTGTGGTTCTGAAGATTCGACAAGAACCGTTCTTGGGATTACAACGCGTGAAATACAGGGTATTCCCTTCCGCAGTCAGGCATGGGGTCGCATCATTCCCCAGGGTATTGATCATACCGGGAACGGGCCTCAGTTTGGTCCATTTGTTTTGGCCGTCCACATAACTTTCAAACAAATCACTGAAATCCTCCCCCAACCTACCGTACAATTTCGTGCCCATAGCATCGGGACGGGTAGAGCTCAGCAATATGGCATTGTTCTTCATGGGGGTTATCCCAAATTCAGAATTCTTGGTGTTGAATCGAACTAGGTTTTCGACGGTGTAGCGGGCAGGTCTATCCACCCAGGATTGGGCAAGCTTGCAGGATTCAATCAACCATTTGATGTAGGCATCTTGGGGCACATAACGTAGATAGGCTTGATACTGATCAATGGCTTCAGGGTAACGCTCCAAGGCACGCAATATCGTTCCGTAGTTGATATGAATCGAATCGTTGGAAACGCCTGCTTTAATTGCACGTGCATACCAAACATCCGCGTTTTTGATTTCATTGGCCAGACGATAACATTCAGCAATCAGAAAAGGCAATTGGATATCCTTCTTATCCACCCGCAAGGCCTTTTTGTAATGTTCAATGGCAAAGAAATAGTTTTCTGCTTGGTAGGCCCTGTTACCTTCAAGCTTGTCCGGGTTAATCAATGGCTTTTTGCTGCCAAGGGTATCGGATTCATCCGCCAATTTTTGGAGGAAACCCGGGGCACGGGTTGGTTTGGATTTGGTAGCTTTGGAATCCTGTGCCCACGATGCTCCAAATTGCCCAAAGATGGCAAAGAGAACACAAACACCAAGGCGAATGATCGTCAACCGAAGCATTAAGGTAATTTCAATTTCTTTTTGGCCTGATCCATTAAATTATCGGACTCTTTGACGTGCAAAAAGCTACCGTTGGAGGTATCGAAGATATAATCGTAGTTACCCTCTTTGGCGATGGATTTGATGACCTCTTCGGCTTTTTTGATGACTGGGCCCAGGAGATCTTCTTTGCGCTTGGCGATATCTTGTTGGGCCCGTTGCTGAAAATTGTCAATATTGGACTGAAGGTCCTGAATCTCTTTGGTTTTGTATTCCCTTAAGGATTCGGTCCACTCTTTGCTTTTGGATTGAAAATCGGCATATTTCACTTTCAACTCAGAAAGCATGGCTTGAACCTGGGTTTCCATACCTTCTGCAAATTTCTTGAGACTGTCCTCGGCTTTCTTGGTTTCCGGCATCATGGAAACTAGCTCCCCGGAATTGATATGTCCAAGCTTTGAGGATTGAGCCTGTACTTTACAGATGAGCAGTTGGAAGGCTAATATTCCAAGGAATGCAATGACTTTGTTGAATGAGTGAGAAGGAAAGGAAGACATTATAGATTTATTTAGGATTAGAGGGCGAAATTTCTTTGGGGGGTGCGGGTGCTTTTTCGTTTATATTCGGTTTGGCAGCAGGATTATTAGCATTTGGTTTGCGTTGAGCCTTGGCTTGAGGGGATTTTTTGACGACCCCCATGGCAGTCAGGATTTCATTGCTTTTGTCAAATTTAGGGTTCACAAACAGCAATTGATTCCCTGCGGCTCTGTCAAATATAAGGTCATAGCTTTTGTCACGAGCATATTTCTGCACAGCGGCGAAGATTTTGTCCTGCAAGGGCCGAATCAACTCCTGTTGTTTCTTTTGAAGGGACCCCTCTGGGCCAAACTGCTGATTCTGCCAAGCGAGGAGCTGGGCCTCCTTGGATTTGATTTCCTCCATGCGGTCTTTGCGCATGGATTCCGTCAAGAGGGGGCTCTCGGCCTTGTACCCTCGGTACAACCTTTCGATTTCCTGCTTCTTCTCTTCGGCCTCCGCATTGAGCCTCTCCACCTGGACCTTGAGTTCGCTTTGGGCACTTTGATACTCCGTAATCTGACCCAACATGTATTCCGTATCCACATAAACAAAGCGTTGGGCTTGACCCATTGCCTGTTGATTCAAGACAAACAACAAAGAAGCAAAGAAAAGGTATTTGAGCATCGTTAAAAGGATTGACCGATAGAAATATGGACATTGCCCTTGTGGACCTCTCCGGCACCGGGAACAGGATCAAAACCGTAACCCCAATCCACCCCTAAGAGACCAAACATGGGCAAAAATACCCTCACCCCAACACCAGCTGAACGGTAGTTGCGAAAGGGCTCGAAGTCCCTGACCTTTCGAAATGAATTCCCCCCTTCCAAAAAGGAGGTGACATAAATGGTGGCCGAGGGATTCAAGGAAAGTGGGTAACGGAGTTCCATGGTGTATTTCTGAAAGGAGGTCGCTCCTACAGCTTGCCCGCTTTGAAAATCCCGAGGGGTCAGCGAATTGTTTTGGTAGCCCCTCAGGCCTATTAATTCCCTATCATCCAAGGCAAATCCCATAATACCATCCCCTCCAACATAAAACCTCCCAAAGGGAACCTCCCCGGTGGCCGCCTGATAATTGCCCAGCCAACCGAATTGCATTCGGCTCATCAAAACCAAGTTGCCCACCAGCTTGGTATAATTTTGGTAATCAAAGCGCCATTTATGGTATTCAACCCATTTATAACGCTCTTTGGCCGATGAACTTGTGCTGACTTTACGACCAAGCAAAGAATAGGGGGGAGCGATTTGCGCGGTTAGTGAAATATTACTTCCGCCCCGAGGAAAAATAGGTTGGTCCACGCTTTGCCGGGAAATGGTCTCTTTGATGAACAAATTATTGGAAATTCCATCCGGGAGAAAGGCCGTGTTTTGGCTGTTTTTGAGATCAAACTGCTGAAAATTCAAACTGTGTACGAGGGTAAAAAAGTCATCCGGCTTTTTGAGGCGTTGACCGAAACTTAGGCTCGCTCCTCGTATGGTGATGGACTGCCTAAGGGGATTGGAGCGAGGCAAGCCGTTGGGAACTTGTATGGAAACATAACTGCTCACGGTCAATGAATTTGGCTTTTTGCCGCCAAGCCATGGCTCGGTAAATGACAAATTGTAGGACTGAAAAAAGCGGCCATTGGACTGGGCCCGAACACTCACCCTTTGCCCATCACCACCGGGGACAGGAGACCAAGCCTTGGGGTCGAACATTTTGCGCGCCGAAAAATTATTGAGGACCAAACCCAGGGAACCGACCACTTGGCCAGCACCCCACCCCCCGGACAATTCAACCTGGTCGTTGGATCGTTCTGCCACTTTGTATTCAATATCCACCGTTCCGTCTTGGGGATTTGGGGTAGGAACCACGCCCAATTGCTCCGGATCAAAGTAGCCCAATTGACTGAGTTCCCTGGTGGTGCGGATAACATCACTCCTTGAAAATTTCTGCCCCGGCCTGGTCCTCAGCTCCCGCATGATCACATGGTCCGAGGTCTTGTCGTTGCCTTTGACCGTCACCTGCCTTACCGTGGCCTGTGCACCTTCCACGACCCGGATAACCAAATCGACGCTATCCTCTTCAACCCTGTTCTCGTGACCACTTACCTGAAAAAAAAGATACCCATCGTCCATATACAACGACGAAATATCTCTTCCCGAGGGATCCATCTGCAAGCGCGAGTCCAGTAATTCTTTGTTATACAAATCCCCTGCCTTGATGCCCAGCAGACTGTGCAGCAGGCTATCCGGGTGAACCGAATTCCCTTCAAAAACCAAACTGCGGATGGAATACGGTTTGCCCTCGAAAATCTCCACCATCAGCCCCATGCGTTGTGGATTCAGGGTGTACACCGAATCTTTGACGATCCTCGCATCCCGATAACCCTGCCCTTGATAGCGTTTAATAAGTTTTTCTTTCTGTTCTTCGAATTTCTCGGGATCCCATTTGCCGGTACGAAATGGATTCCACCAAACTTTGGGTCTGGCCGTTTTGATAATGCGGGCAACCTTGGAT
>VHBD01000054.1 GCA_016872125.1 Sphingomonadales bacterium | reverse complement strand
GATTTATCCTCCCTTGAGCGCCCTACCGCAAGCGGTGCCCGGATCCGGTTTAGGGATGACGCTGTGGCTCATTTCCATGGTACTTTTCATTGCTTCGGCTTTGATGGGTGCATTGAATTATATCACGACCATCTTGAATATGCGCACCCAGGGCATGAAAATGACGCGCATGCCACTGACGGTTTGGTCCTTCTTTTGTACGGCGATTTTGGGGGTACTTTCTTTTCCGGTTTTGTTGTCTGCCGCCGTGCTTTTGGTTTTTGACCGCTCCTTCGGAACTTCCTTTTATCTCAGTGAAATTTATATAGCCGGTGAAGCCTTGACCCGAACTGGGGGTTCGCCTATTCTTTTTCAACACTTGTTCTGGTTTCTGGGACACCCAGAGGTGTATATTGTGTTAATGCCTGCCTTGGGTTTGACTTCAGAAATCATTGCCACCAATGCCCGCAAGCCCATCTTTGGGTATCGGGCGATGGTTGGTTCCTTGTTGGGTATATCCTTCTTGTCCTTTATCGTTTGGGGTCACCATATGTTCATCACCGGCATGAACCCATTCTTGGGTAACGTGTTTATGATTCTTACTTTGGTAATTGCGGTACCGTCGGCGGTCAAAGTCTTCAATTATTTGGCGACCTTGTGGCGGGGTAATATTCGATTTACCCCGGCGATGATGTTTGCCATCGGTGTTGTATCCCTATTTATTTCAGGCGGTTTGACGGGCATTTATTTGGGAAATGCGGCCTTGGATATCAATCTGCACGATACGTATTTCGTGGTGGCTCACTTCCATATCGTGATGGGCTCGGCCTCCATGTTCGGAATGCTTGCCGGGGTTTACCATTGGTATCCCAAAATGTACGGCCGCATGATGGATGAGAAACTAGGGTACCTGCATTTTTGGTTGACTTTTGCTTCGGTTTATTTGGTCTTTTTCCCAATGCACTTCATGGGGCTTGATGGAGTTCCTCGCCGTTATTACCAATTCACAGGCTTTGAGTTTATGTCGGAATGGATGGACATGAATCGGTTCATTTCGGTGTCCGCCATCATGGCCACAGCGGCTCAGTTAATCTTCTTCTACAATTTCTTCCGCAGCATTCGTCATGGTCGAGTGGCTCCTCAGAATCCGTGGAATGCCAACACTTTGGAGTGGACTACTCCCGTGGAGCGCTTGCATGGGAATTGGCCTGGCGAAATTCCACACGTTTATCGTTGGCCTTACGACTACAGCCGACCCGGTGCCCCACAGGATTTCATCCTCCAAACCGTGCCGGACGAAGAACTTCCTCTAGCGGCACGTGGTCGTCCAACGAACGAAGCCATAACGGGAACTGCGGTCACCGAACGAGTGTCCACTACCACTCCTCAGCCGGTGGAGGTTCCATCTTCGGTGTTCATCGCGCGTTTCCTACATCGCATAGGCCTGCGCAGGGCTTAACAAAGTCCTGCCGGGATGGACGAACGCCTTGCCCGTTATCGACGTCAGCTCCTTCGCTGGAACAGGTTGACGCTCATCACCGTTTTGTTGCTCATTCTTGCCGGAGGAATCGTGCGATCCTCGGGCTCCGGAATGGGTTGCCCGGATTGGCCTCTTTGTTTCGGTCAGTGGATTCCTCCGTTGTATGAAGAGGATTTGCCTGCCAATTACCAAGAGATTTATGCAGAGCGCGGTTACAAGGATACGCGCTTCAATGCGCTGAAAACATGGATCGAATACCTCAACCGTTTGCTTGGGGCTTTGACCGGTCTGTTTGTGTTGGTGCAAGCGCTATTGGCATGGCGGCTAAGGCGAGTAAGGCAATCATTAAGCCAGGATTATTACAAATCATCCACTAATACGGCCTTTCTATGGGCTTTGTTGGCTTTGCTTTTGGTTTTGGTGCAAGGAGGTATCGGTGCATGGGTGGTGGCTACCCATCTCCAAGGATCGGTGGTATCTCTGCATCTTGTGTTGGCATGGGTTCTGATGGCCGTGCAATTGTGGTTAGGATTTGCTTTGACGCTACCCTCTGTTCAAGGTTCCTCGTACCAGCTTTTGGATCGTTGGGGACTGGGCCTATGGATGGGGTTGCTCTTTGCACAACTTGGTTTGGGTGCTTTGGTTAGGGAGGCGGTAGATGCTTGGATGCCCTCCTTTGCATCGGACTCGTTCACTTTCAAGGCCTTGGGAAGGGTTTACCTCTGGCACAAAAATCTTTGGATGCTGCTCCTCATGGGGGGTGCGTGGTTGGCCTATCGGCAATGGACCCTATATGGGGATCGCCAAGCAGGATTGTGGGCGGGAGCCTGTATGGGCCTTTTGACGGTGCAGGTTTTGAGCGGCCTGTGGATGGTGCTTTTTGGGTTACCGCCCATTCCCCGAACTTTGCATATTTTGTTGGGAAGCTTGGCCTTGGTATCGGCTTTGGGTTGGTGGACCAGGCAATACTACTTGCATTCCAAGCAGCCGTCATGACGGCCTTACTTTCCAGGTTGGCAGACTATGGCCAATTCCTAAAATTGCGTTTATCCCTGCTGGTGATTTTCTCAGCGGTTTTGGGTTATTTGATTGCGGCCGGTGACCAAATAGAATGGGGTACGATGGGGTGGTTGGCCTTGGGTGGATTTTTGGTGACGGGGGCTTCCAACGGTTTGAATCAAATCATCGAACGTGATACCGATGCCTTGATGCGGCGCACCGAAGGCCGTCCCGTGCCCAGTGGTCGAATGGGGCTCAGGGAAGCCTGGGCCTTGGCCACGGCAATGGGCATCTCTGGTTTGGCCATTCTGTACCACGGAACCACGCAGTTGAGCGTGCAAATGGGGGCAGTTGCCTTGCTAAGTTATGTTTTTGCGTACACTCCGCTCAAGAAGGTGACACCGATAGCGGTTTTAGTGGGGGCTTTTCCCGGTGCGATGCCGGTTTTGATTGGCTACTCAGCGTTTGCGGGTCATTTGAATTTGGAGGCAGGTTTGCTTTTTCTTGTTCAATTTTTCTGGCAGTTCCCCCATTTCTGGTCTATTGCGTGGGTTCTTCATGAAGATTATAAACGTGCCGGTTTTCATTTACTACCAACGCGGGAGGAGCCGCAGATGTCCACCGCTCGCATTATTCTGTGGTACACGGTGGCTTTGTTGCCCTTTGCGATGGCTCCTTGGTGGTACGGGTTTCAGGGCATGGTGGGTGCCATCGTTTGTTTGATCATGACGCTGTGGTTCGTTTATGCGGCATGGCGGTTATTCAAGGGGGCAGACAAGCCTTTGGCCCGCAAACTTATGTTCGCAAGTTTTGTTTATCTACCAATTGTTCAGCTTGCCTATTGGCTCGATGCGATTCGTTGATGCTTTGTTTCATTGACTTGTTGTTTTATTGATTCGTTGTGCATGGCATCCTGAATTCCTGTTCTTCAAACATTCCTTCACTATGAAAAACCTTTCACCTTCAACCCCATCCGGATCATCGCCCCGTTCCGCGGTGCACCCTCGTGAATTTCTTATGTGGGGTTTTCTGGTTTCCGTCTTTATGTTGTTTGCGGGACTAACTTCAGCCTTTATTGTTCGTAGAGCCGATGGTAATTGGTTGCAATTTGAATTGCCGAAGGCCTTTGCTATTTCGACTCTGTTGGTAGTGATTTCCACCGTCACCTTGGAGCTGGCTCGTAGGGCGACCCGCCGAAACGAATTCGGATCCTTACGCATCTGGTTGTGGGCTACCGCAGTCCTTGGTTTGGCTTTTTTGGCCTCTCAATTTTACGCCTACCTGCAATTGACAGAACAGGGTATTTTTTTGGTCGGCAACCCCTCCGGTTCCTTCCTCTATGTGATCTCGGGGATGCATGCCTTGCATATTGTTGCCGCAGTATTGGCCGTCTTGGTCACTTTGTACAAAGCCTATCGCTTGGAGGTTCATTCCAAGAACTTGCTGGGCATGCGCATTTTGGCCATATTTTGGCATTTTTTGACAATCCTTTGGCTTTATCTTTACACATTCTTGTGGTGGATGCATTAATTTTCCACCTCGGTTAAATAATCGTATGTCATCGCACTCAAGTTCTTCACTTCCCATGTCGGGTAAACTTTGGGATGGTGGTAATGAACCCTTCGGCGCTAGTTACGGCAAGCTAATGATGTGGTTCTTCCTCCTCTCCGATGCCTTCACTTTTTCAGCTCTGCTCTTGGCCTATGCTGCACTTCGGTTCTCATCCTTGAGCTGGCCGGTGCCTGATGACGTTTTCGCGGGGGTTCCCTTCTTGCATGGGCATTTTCCTTTAGTGTTTGTTGGGATTATGACCTTTATTCTCATCATGAGTTCGGTCACGATGGTGCTTGCTGTGGAAGCCGGCCACAGGGGTGCCCGTAACGAGGTCGTGAAGTGGATGATTTGGACCATCTTGGGCGGTATCGCTTTTTTGAGTTGCCAGGCTTGGGAATGGTCTCACCTGCATCACGACGGGGCATGGTGGGGATCGAACCCATTCGCCAATGCTGATGGCACGCCGGGTCAAGTCAATTTCACGAACTTGTTTTTTACCATTACGGGATTTCATGGTTTCCATGTATTTAGCGGTGTAGTGATTAATATTATTGTGACCATCATGACCGCGGTGGGTGTTTTTGATCGCCGCGGAACCTACGAAACCATTGAGAAAATTGGTCTGTATTGGCACTTTGTGGATTTGGTATGGGTTTTTGTATTCACCTTTTTCTATCTGATTTAATCGAAGATTATGTCCGGAGAACACAGCAGCAGTTTTGATATCAAAGGAATATGGATGGTATTCTGGGTCTTGTTCGCCATCACCGCGGTGGAGTTCGTCATTGCGTTGGCCATTCCGGAAACCTTCATGGCCAAGCCAATCAAGAATGTGATTTATGTCACGCTAACCTTACTCAAGGCATTCTATATCGTGGCGTACTTCATGCATCTCAAGTTTGAGCGCATTAATTTGATTTACAGTATTCTGTTGCCGACCATTTTTGTGTTGGGAGTTATCGCGGCTTTGATGTACGAGTCGGATTATTGGTTCACCCTGCGTTGATGCGCAAGTTCGGGTTGCTCTTCCTCATGCTGGGGCTGCCCGTGGTGATTTACTTGGCTTATGTCAACTTGGCCGAGAATCGCTACCAGTCTTTACCTATATGGGGTCCCAAGAAGGTTCTGCCTACGGCATTGAAGAACGGGACTAGCCATCCGGACGATACGCTCTACGCCTCCTTGCCTGCCTTGGAGAAATGGATGGACCGTCGCAGCAATACAGTGCTTGTTCTCCATCTAGTCCTCTACAGGGAAGCTGTTTCGGGCAGGTCCTTAAGGGATGTCCAAGCCGCTCGTATTGCGGATGTTTTTCGAAACAACCCGCTAGTGCATCAATACACCTTGGGTTTGGATGAGTATCCCCACCAAGAGCAAGGATCCATTCGCCCGTTCCAAGTGCCTGCTCCCATGGAGGAAGTCTTGGACTCTGTGCATAAGGCCCAATTGTGGCAAGATCTTAGGGTTTATGCTCCGGATTGGCAAAGTCAATTCAAGCAGACTCCTCAAGAAGGGTTAACCTTGCTCATTGACCGCAGGCGCAGGGTACGCGGCTTCTACAGGGGGGTGCTCAAAGACCATACCGATCGCCTCATGGAGGATACCCGAACCCTGATTGCCGAATACGCTAACACGCCCAATCGTAGGCGCCGTCGTTTGTAAATTTGCAGTATGAAAATCAAAGATTTGGGTAATCGACAGGTCTTTACAGGGGTGATGGTCTTGTCCTTGGTGGTTTTGGGCTTGGTCATCCTGCTGAATTCCTTGCCCCAGCGCGAAGAAATCCCCTCCTTTGTGGCTTGGCTCCCTCGGCTTAACGCAATCCTCAATGCCACCTGCACCGTTTTGCTAATTTGGAGTTGGCGAATGATACGGGCTCGGCGCATTGATCTGCACAAAAAGCTGAACCTGACGGCCTTTGTTTTGTCCTCCTTGTTTTTGTTATCCTATGTCTGGTTTCACTCGTTCGGTATCGAAACCCGTTACCCGGAAACCAGTCCTCTGAGACCTTTTTACCTAACCATTTTGATTTCGCATATTGTGTTGGCCGCAATAGTCCTGCCCATGGTCTTGTTATCTTTTTATTATGCTCTCAGTGGCCAAATCGAAACCCATCGTCGATTGACCCGTTGGTCCATGCCGATTTGGCTCTACGTAACCACTACTGGCGTTTTGGTGTACCTGATGATTTCGCCGTACTATACATTTTAAAATTTATAAGATTAGAAATTATGATAACCTTTCGTTTGCCTTCGCGTCTCATGATTTTGGTTTTTGTGATGATGTTAGGCGCGCTAACCTTTATCCCTTCGGATTCATCGGCTCAATGCCCCATGTGCAAGACCTCTTTGGAGTCCAACCGCAAAGATTCTGAAAAAGCAGTAGGACAGGGGATTAACAAAGGTATTTTGTATTTATTGGCAATGCCTTTTCTTTTGGTCGGTACGGTGGGTGGTTTGTACTGGCATCGTCAACGTCGCTTCGAGGAAGGTCAGGA
This sequence comes from Sphingomonadales bacterium, assembly GCA_016872125.1. Classification (GTDB taxonomy): domain Bacteria; phylum Bacteroidota; class Bacteroidia; order UBA7662; family UBA7662; genus SYHX01. Next base: position 1,930 of record VHBD01000054.1, on the reverse strand, counting down.
GCGCCGTCGCCGTATTCTTGAGAATTAACGGTATGTGTTGTCGGGGTCTATCTTGAAATTGAGCCCGGCTGTGTCGGTTTATTGCCTTTACATTTTTAGTCCTTTGTTGTTGTTGGCCCCGTTGAGCATGTGCTATTCCCGGTTACTCATGCTTTATTGGTTTGGAGGCGAATAGAAAGCGAACATGATTGAATTAATCAAGGATATCGAAGCCTACCACTCGGCGTACCGTCGTAGTGTCCAAGACCCCGAGGGGTTCTGGGCGGAAATTGGTTTGAGTTTTCATTGGCAAAAGCCTTGGCAAAAGGTTTTGGAATGGAATTTTGAAGAGCCCAGGGTACGTTGGTTTGAGGGTGCTGAAACCAATCTATGTTACAACGCTTTGGATCGGCATGCCTTGCAGCATGGGGATCGAATGGCCTTACGTTGGGAACCCAACGAGGAAAGCGAAGAGGTTCGCCAGTGGACCTACCGAGAATTGCTTGAGGCGGTGGTTCGAACGGCAGGGATCCTGCAGGATATGGGCGTGAATGCGGGTGACCGCGTTGCGATTTATATGCCTATGGTCCCTGAGTTGTTATGGACCGTCTTGGCCTGCGCCCGTTTGGGGGCGGTGCATTCCGTGGTTTTTGGGGGCTTTTCGGCTCGCAGTTTAGCGGATCGTATCGCCGATGCCGGCGCGGTTTGGGTGGTTTGCTCGGAACAAATCCGCCGAGGGCCCAAGGCTTTGCCTTGTCGTGCCGTGGTCGTTGAGGCGCTGGCCTTGCTTGACCAAGTGCAAGAGAATCCCGTGGCCACCGTTTTGGTCCAAGGCGGTCTACCCAACCAAGAGAACGGACCCTCCAACGGACCCTCGAAATGGCTGCGGTGGGAGGACTTGTGGCAATCCACCTTGGCCAGGCCCGAACCACGCTGGATGAATGCCGAGGATCCCCTTTTCATTCTTTATACATCGGGTTCCACCGGCAAACCCAAAGGTGTATTGCACAGCACCGGAGGGTACATGGTGTATACGGCCTATTCTTTTGCGCAGGTTTTTAGAACCCAACCCGGGGATGTGTTTTGGTGTACGGCCGATATCGGCTGGATTACGGGCCACAGTTACCTGGCCTACGGTCCACTCCTTCAAGGGGCGACCGTGGTGATGTACGAAGGAATTCCTACGTATCCTGACCCTTCTCGCTTTTGGAAAATTTGCGAAAGGCACAGGGTCACGCATTTTTATACCGCGCCAACGGCCCTGCGTGCTTTGATGGTCTTCGGGGATGCCCCTGTTCAAGCGGCGGATTTATCCTCCCTGCAGGTTCTGGGTTCCGTGGGCGAGCCCATCAACGAAGAAGCATGGCGTTGGTACCACCGCGTGGTGGGCCGAGAGCGTTGCCCAGTGACCGATACCTGGTGGCAAACCGAAACCGGAGGGATTCTCATTGGGGCCTTGGCCGGCTTGTCACCACTCAAGCCCACCTTTGCGGGTTGGCCCCTTCCCGGTGTTCAAGCGGTTTTGCTCAACCCGGAGGGTCAAGAACTCTTGCCCACCGACCCACCCACCGAACAAGAAGGATTGTTGGCCCTTCGCTTTCCGTGGCCTTCCATTTTACGGTCCACCTGGGGTGATCACGAGCGTTGCCGTAATACCTATTTTGCACCCTTTCCGGGCTATTATTTTACGGGGGATGGGGCAAGGCGGGATGCCCAAGGGATGTACCGGATTATTGGCAGGGTGGATGATGTGATCAATGTTTCGGGGCACCGCTTGGGTACTGCCGAAATCGAAAACGCCATCAACCTGCACCCCCGGGTGGTAGAATCGGCGGTGGTGGGCTACGAGCATCCCATCAAGGGCCAAGGCATTTACGCCTTTGTGATTTTGCGTTCCTCGTTGGAAGGCAGCGAAGACCTTCTGATCCAGGCGCTTTCCGATACGGTGGTG
>VHBD01000053.1 GCA_016872125.1 Sphingomonadales bacterium | reverse complement strand
GCTGGATGCCGAAGCCGGTGGAGGATCGCATTTGCTCGAAAAAGCCTTGCGTTTTGGGACACAATACCGGGAACTGAACCTCAAATCCCAGACCTCCCTCTTTGGTTCCGAAGGGATGGTGGGTATCAATGAACCCGTTTTTCAACAAATTGAACCCTGGGCATCCCTTGAGATGCTAAGAAGGGAGAAAGAGGTGGTGGGCTTGTACATTACCGCTCATCCATTGGATGATTATGCCTTGGAAAGTAAATTTTTGGGATTCACGCCTTTGTCCCAATTGGACGAAAGACCTGGCTTGGATATACAAATCGCCGCTTTGGTGACCGATGTTCAATATTTCCGGGATTCCAAGAACCAGGAGGTCCTGGCCTTTGCCGTGGAGGACAAAGAGGGGTCGCGTAAATTCAGACTCCGAGGGGAGCAGGCCATGAAATTCAAACATTTGATGGACCCCGGTTCAGCCCTTCTGATCGCGGGTCGTTGGGAATATTTCTTGGGGAAAGATGGGCAACAGGCTGGCTTTTTTCGATTTAATAACATTGAACTCCTTTCGGAAATTCGCAATAAGCGATTCCGAACCCTCACCTTGCAAATGTCCCTCCCCGCCTTGAATCCCACAAGGAATGCCGCCCTCCATCAAGTCTTGCTTGAACACCCGGGTCGATTGGCTTTGAAGGTGGAAATGTGGGTACCCGAGGACCAACGTTCCGTGGCCATGAATGCAGAGGGAATCAAAGTCTCCCCTGAACCATCCTTGTTCGCGGCCCTGGATCAATTGGAGATCGGTTATGCTTTGCATTAGGTCCTTTTCGACCCTTAACTTTGGCACGGAATTTGCGTGCCATCTTAAAAAATACCTACTTTACCTGTTCAACCTGCACACCAACCTCCTGTTCAACCTCCCATTCACCTCCACTCCTAAATTCACATACCATGGCTTTTGAATTCACCGATGCTAATTTTCAGGAAACAGCCCTGAATTCCACTCAACCTGTTTTGGTCGATTTTTGGGCCGAATGGTGCGGTCCCTGCCGAATGGTAGGACCTGTTGTTGAAGAAATTGCGCAAGAAATGTCCGGTAAGGCCCTGGTTGGTAAATTGGACGTGGATAGCAATCCCCAAATTGCTACGCAATACGGCATTCGCAGCATCCCCACCTTGTTGGTTTTCAAGAACGGGCAAGTGGTCGAAAAGCAAGTAGGGGTGGTCCCTAAACAAAATTTGGTGGCCCTGCTCGAGGCCCATATGGGTTAAGTGTGTTGGGGCTCAAATTGCCCACCGATCCTCGATGGGCCGAAATTGCTGAAAAGTCTATTGCCGAAATTTTGGTGGATCACGCCTTCTGCGAACAGAAGGCGGCTTCCTCATGCATTTCTTTGATCGTGCATTACCCGGATTACCCGCGAATTGTCCAGGAACTTTCCCCCATTGTTACCGAAGAGTGGGGGCATTTTCGGGTTGTTTTGGAGGAAATGTCCAAGAGAGACATTGCCCTAGGTCCTCAGCGAAGCGACGAGTATGTGGTAGCCCTCTTGGCTTTTCAGCCTCGCGGTCTTAGCCGGGAACAGAAACTCTTGGAAAGGCTGCTTTGCTGCGCCCTTATCGAAGCACGATCCTGCGAGCGTTTTCGGTTACTCTCTTTGCATTGCAGCGATGCAGACCTTCGGCGTTTTTACCATGCCTTTATGGTGAGCGAAGCGGGTCATTATCGCCTGTTCATGGACCTTGCCGAAGGCTATTTCCCCAAAGACAAGGTGCGCAATCGTTGGGAAGCCTACCTGCAATACGAAGCCGGTGTGATGGAACAATTCAGCAACCGATCCGGTCGTATCCATTAACACGATCCATGGCTCACGATCTGCATTACGAAATTACCCCAACGATCAATCGCGCTGAGCGTTATCCTCAAATCGCGCGCGATTGGTCTTCCTTGTTCGATCCCCTTGCAGGATGGACCGCCAACGCCGCCAATTTATGCGCCTTGCTTACGACTGGCTTCGGTTGGTGGTGGGTGGGTTTCTACCGGGTTCGAAACGAAGATTCCACCTTGGTTCTGGGGCCCTTTCAAGGCCCGGTGGCCTGTACCCGTATTCCCAAAGGCAAAGGGGTTTGTGGAACCGCTTGGGAACGTAACCAACCTTTGGTGGTGCCGGATGTGGAGCAATTCCCTGGGCATATCGCATGCAGCAGTTTAAGCCGCTCCGAATTGGTCATCCCTGTTCATGCGAACGGTGAGGTGGTTGGGGTGCTTGATTTGGATAGTGTTAAACTCAATGATTTTGGCCCTCAGGACCTTGAGGCGTTGATTCCCATGTTGGACCTTCTTCAATCCGTTTGGCCAGTGGAGGTCAGCGGCGAAGGCCTGGAACTCAAGAGCCCCCGGTAGAGAGGCCATTGCATGACGACCCATACCAGCACGGCGGGTAAGGCTTTCAAGTGATAGGGCTCTACCCATTCTTTCCGAAGAACGGTAGGGAACACCTCCGTAGGTGATAAGACGGTCAAAAGGATCATTACGACGAGCATTATCTGCAAAACCTTTTCTTCACGGTTACGGAGCAGCCACCAAAGTGCGGGGGTTACGGCGATCACAAAGGTGGGGGATTCCGCTTTGTGGTTGAAAATGACCATCCAAACCATCAGGGCCGCTAGGCCCAGGGCACGGTATTCAGATGTGGTTCTCCTTAACATGGCGCCAATCCAGGGTAGGCTCATGATTCCCAACCCCAGGAGGAGCACCACATTCTTGTTCCATAGACCAGGCATTGTTTTCTCCAGGATGCCCATCAAGGAAATCCCGTAGGATAGGCTATGGTCTTCTCCCAACATCCGCAGGTATTCTCGCATTTGCCACAGGTAAATGGAAGGACTCATGACCATTAAGGGCAGTGCAGCCAAGAACAATCCCCAGCCCAGCCCAAGAAGAAAATTACGCCGTTTGTGAGGATAGGCCAACCAAAGAAGCAAGGCGGCCCAGCCAAACAGCTTGATAAACCCTGTCATCATGATCATGGCAATGGCGCGTGAAGAAGCTCCACGCTCCCATTCCCCCCAGGCCCACATCAACAGGCCGGCAATTAATGCGTTGGATTGTTCGTTTTGAAGGGATGTTATCAATTCCAATGCGCCCAATCCCAACCACCATCCGTTCATGTTCGGAATTTGGATGGAACTGTTTTGTTGCCAAACGCAAATTCCCTTCCACCAAACCCAGGCATTCAAGCCATTCCATAACAACAGCCCAAGGGCATCCGGTAACAAGGCCCATGCCCCAAAAATTAGGGCAAAGGTGGGACTGTATTTGAATAAATCCCAATGCTCATGGGGATACAATACGTAGAGGCTTTGGTGATGGATCAAATGAAAAAAAGACTGCTTAAAGATCACATAATTGTTATAGGCCGTATAGAGGTGCTCCGTATGGACTAAGGGGAAACGGGGCGCCCAAAGCGATTGCAAGGATGCAACCACGGCAAGGCATGCCAGTAGGATGGGCCAGAAAAATTGATTTTGGTATAGTCGTAACATCCAAGCGTTCATGGGGTAAGTCCTAAAAATCGTATATTCTTGTGCATACCTGCCAAGCCTGCCCTGGCAATGGGGCTATGTTGGTATTTGGATTCAAAATCACCCTCCGTCATGGACAACCATTCCTCAGCGCTGGGCCATGTATCATGAAGGGTTTGGAAACGGGGTTCTTGATGGGGTTTGGAGAAGCGATTCCACGGACAGACTTCTTGACAGATATCGCAACCAAAGGCCCATCCCTCCATTTGGTTTTCGAACTCTACCGGAATTTGGCGGTGCAATTCGATGGTCAAATAGGAGATGCACTTGGAGGCATCCAAACGGTAGGGCTCCAAGGCTTGGGTGGGGCAGGCGTCAATGCAACGTGTGCACTGCCCGCAATGGTCTTGAACGGGCATATCTGCTTCAAAATCAAGATCGCAGAGAATTTCCGACAAGAAGAAATAGCTTCCCACCTGTTTCTGTAACAAATTAGTGTTTTTACCGATCCAACCAGCTCCGGCAAGTGCTGCCCACGATTTCTCCAGAACCGGTGCCGAATCGGTAAACACCCTGCAATTGAAGTCCCCAAACTCGGTTTTCATGTGCTCCACCAATCTCCGCATTTTGTCTTTCAGAACGCGATGATAGTCTTCTCCCCATGCATACCGGGCAATTTTAGGAGACCCCTGGCCGACGACTCCCACGTGACTCCGGTCTTCGTGGCTTGGCGCAAAATAATTGTGCAGCAGGACAATGATCGATCGACAACCTTCGAGGAGACGTCTGGGATCAAGGCGCTCCTCGAAGTATCGTTCCATGTAATGCATCTCGCCGTGGCGTCCCTCTCGGAGCCAGGCCTCGAGGCGCTCACTTTCTTCATCCAATTTTCGGGCTACAGCCACCCCGCAATGCATGAATCCGGCTTCAGCGGCCATTCGGATCAAGCTTTGTTTGCGGGCAGCGGCTTGGATGTTCATGGATTCATTGAGCAAATTACGAACAAGGCGCTGTCTCACGGAACTCCTCGTCCTTTGTGGTTAGATTTGTAAGGTGAGTAGGCCCAAAACCTGGTTTGTCGAGGTGATTTTGCCCCTGGGTGTGGATGGAGTCTATACCTATGCTTTGCCTTTGGCGTGGACTTCGTCAGCTATGGAACCTTCAGACTGGATAGGGCGCATGCTCCTGGTTCCATTGGGCAAGCGAAAGCAATACAGCGCTTTGGTTTGGAACATCTCCGATTCCGCTCCGGGCTTTGCGGTCAAAGAGGCCTTGGAAGTCCTGGAAGCTACGCCGGTTTGGGGTGCCAAGGGTCAGGAATTATGGGCATGGTTGATGGACTATTATTTCGCGGCACCAGGCACCGTAATGCTCGCCAGTTTGCCCGCCATGTTGCGTGTTTCGAGCGAGTCCATTTTGGTGGGATTGCCCTTACAGGATGGGCAAGACGCTGCGCTTACCGATAGCTTACCTCCTTTGACCTTGTCGTTGTGGCGTCATTTGTTGCAAGGCCAAGGCTATTCCCTGGATGCCCTCACCGCATGGATGAAACCACATTCTCCCATGCCACATTTGAAGGAATTGTTGGCTGCTGATTTAGCATCCATTCAAGAGTCCTTGACCGGAGCCTTTCGTCCCAAAATGGAGCGCTATTATGCGGTGCAGTCCTCATGGTGTGAGAGAATTTCGGAGCTTATGGCGAAGTTGGAGCAAAGCCCCAAACACCTTGAAATCGTCCTGGCGTTGATGGCGTTGAGTCCTCGCCACGATCCTGTTCGCCTCAGCGATTTGAAAGGCAAATTGAATTGGGATCGTACTCCTTATGGGGTCTTGAAGACATTGACCGACAAGGGTTTCCTGGATAAATCCACCCATGCCGTCAGCCGAATTCGCTTACGGTCCGGACGCTGCCTCCCCCTTCAATGCACTACTGCACAGGAGCAGGCCGTGGACGCTTGCAGGCTTTCCTTTGCCCAAGATAAGCCGGTGCTTTTGCACGGTGTTACAGGCAGCGGCAAAACCATGGTGTACTTGGCGTTAATCCGCGATGCATTGGCACGTGGCCAACAAGTCCTCTACCTGGTTCCTGAAATTGCATTGACCTATCAGCTAGTGAATCGTTTGGCAGAGTATGTGGATACGGAGGTTGGCGTTTATCATTCCAGGTATTCGGACAGTGAGCGCGTGGAGCTGTGGAACGGGGTAAGAGATGGGAGCATTTCCATGGTTGTCGCTCCCCGATCCGGAATTTTTCTGCCTTTGGTTCGATGGGGCCTGATCGTGGTGGATGAAGAGCATGACGCATCCTACAAGCAACAAGACAAAGCCCCGTATTATCAGGCCAAAGATGTGGCCCTGTGGATGGGGGGGCGTTGGGGAATTCCCGTGATTTTGGGTTCGGCGACCCCTTCCCCGGAATCGTGGGCGGCCTGCATGCGTTCCAAAATGACCATGGTGACCTTGACTTCCCGTTTTGCCGATCAGCCCCTGCCCGTTTGGCAATGGGTGGACACCATCGCTGAACGCTTGGCCGGTAAAATGCAAGGAGAATTTTCAATAAGCTTGCTTGAGGCCATTCGCCATGAATTGAAGCAGGGTAATCAAGTGATTTTGTTCAAGAATCGGAGGGGGTATGCCCCGCAATTGACCTGCGAAGACTGTGCCTGGTCTGCGCGCTGTGATCAATGCGACCTGGCTTTGGTTTACCATAAATGGGAGCACCGGCTACGATGCCATGGCTGTGCCCAGATTTTTGGCACGCCCCCAGCCTGTGTATCGTGCGGTAGTACCCGTTTGAAGTTCAAAGGCTACGGTACGGAGAAAATCGAAGAGGAATTGCAATTGTTGTTGGAGGGCTATACTATCGGGCGTTTGGATCAGGATAGTGTTCGAAGCAAATCGGCTTACGGCAGGACTTTGGACGCCTTCGAAAAAGGTCAAATCCAGGTCTTGGTCGGCACCCAAATGGTGAGCAAAGGCTTGGACTTCCCTCGGGTTAATTTAGTGGGTGTGCTTGATGCTGATCAAGGTTTGAACCGGACCCATTTCCGGGCCCAGGAGCGTTCTTATCAGCTCTTGTCGCAATTGGCAGGCAGGTCCGGTAGGCATCAAGGCATAGGCACCGTGCTTTTGCAAACGCGCATGCCTCATCATCCCTTGTTCGCCTTGTTGCAAGCCCAAGATTATGCCTCTTTCATGGATCAGGAACTCCTGTTCAGGGAGCAACACCTGTACCCACCCTTTGTACGCTTGATCCGACTTACCCTTGGTCATGCGCAGGCCCAAGTTCTTCAAAAATCAGCCGATACCTTGGCCTTATGGTGGAGACCTTGGTTGGGTACCCGATTGATAGGTCCTGCGCCGCCCATGACCGCTTTGTTGCGTAACGAATACCGGTTGGAAATGTGGATCAAAGCCGAAAAAGACCCTAACATCTTGCGTAAAATCCGGGATTCCCTGCCCTCATCGCTGCATCGACTCAGTCTTATTCGAGAATTCAAAGGTCTCCGCATGGCTCTGGATGTGGATCCTGAATAATTCATTCTTTACCAAAAAATACCTCATGAAAACACAAGCCCGCATTTTCTTCCAATTCTTCATGAACGGCCTTCTTTTACTTGCACCTGTTGCAGGAACCATCTTTGTGGCCTTGTCCATTTTTCGCTGGTTGGATGGTTTAATTCAAACTGGAATTCCTGGATTGGGGCTGATCATTTTGGTCATTGGAATTACCGTGTTTGGATACCTGGGCTCAATGTTTCTTTTTCGACCAATTTGGGTGAAGGTGGAGGAAATGCTGGGCAAAGCTCCGCTTGTCAGCCTTATTTACAATTCGATCAAGGATTTGGCTTCCGCCTTCATGGGCGACAAAAAGAAATTTAACCAGGCCGTGATTGTGGATTTGGGCAATGGCTGTTGGAAACCCGGCTTTGTCACCCAAAGTGATATTCCGGTCGAAGGGGTCAACGGCATGGTTTCGGTTTATTTCCCGCATTCCTATAATTTTTCAGGGAATGTTTACTTTGTGTCCTCAGCTCAGGTGAAGAACCTTGACGTGCCCTCGACGGATTTCATGAGGTTCATTGTTTCTGGGGGTATCATGCCTTTGGAGAAGGACGATAAGACCACGCAAGACAACACGAACAACCATGATTAAGCAATTTGCCCACATCGTGTTACGGGTTTGGGGATGGCGCTTAGGAGCTTTTCCGATACATCTGCGCAAGGCGGTCATTGTGGTTGGACCTCATACCAGCACATGGGATTTCCCCATGGCGTTACTCGCTAGAATAGCGTTGGGCATCAAGGTGAAATTTGTGGGTAAGGCGGAGCTATTCAAACCCCCTTTTGGCTTCTTGTTTCGGTATTGGGGAGGCTTCCCCGTCGCTAGAACGGTTCGCGAAGACACGGTAGCCAATATCGTGAGGCTGTTTGAGGCTCACGATGATTTTTTGTTTGGCATTTCGCCTGAAGGCTCTAGGCGCCATGTGCCTCAGCTACGAAGCGGTTTTTATTATATTGCCCAAAAGGCATCTGTGCCTATTGTGATCATTGGAATGGATTTTCACAAAAAAACCATCGAAACGGGTCCCGTTATACCGCCTGGTTTAAGCGAACGAGAAACCGTCTCGATGGTTGTGAATTATTTCTGTTCAGTTCGAGGAAAGAATCCCGGTCAAGGGATAGGTCCTGAACATTTGCCGAAATAAGGCAATTCCATCCAGAAGAATTACTTCTTCATGGATGCTCTAACCGCATCGTAACCCACTGGGGTATTCTTACCAATCACAGGTGTGCGTGGCTTACTGGCCTTTTTGGAGGCAGACTTCTTAGCAGCGGCTTTCTTAGGAGCGGCCTTCTTAGGGGCAGCCTTCTTAGGAGCAGCCTTCTTCTTAGGAGCGGCTTTCTTAGGAGCGGCTTTCTTAGGAGCGGCTTTCTTAGGAGCGGCTGTCTTAGGAGCAGCC
>VHBD01000052.1 GCA_016872125.1 Sphingomonadales bacterium | reverse complement strand
GGGTTTTACGAAGCTGTCGTCCAATTTCGCCTTGCCAAATTTCAGCTTCGCTGACCACCAAGACTTCTGCAACGCTACCCAACGCCTCCGGCTTCAATCCTTGGTCTTGGCAAGCATTCAGCAAAAAAGCCACGCCCAGCATACCCATCCACCGCGAGACCTTAGGCCGAATCCTCAAAAAGATCTGCAGCATGATGAAGGGCTAACCCCGTTGAATTCGCAAGACCATTCCCGGGGTCAAACGACTTCTCGAGGTCAAATTATTGAGCTTCATGAGGTCATCCACCGTTAGTCCTTCGAATTTTCTGGAGATTGACCACAGAGAATCACCCTGGCGGACTCGATAGGACTTGACCTTAGACTCTGAGGACACGATTGCATCACCTTGAGAAACCAAGGTATCTGCCGCATTTTTCAGGGCTGGACTTGTATTAACCTGAAGGATGACGCTATCTGCTTGTGGATTGCCCATAACAAGGGTTGTATTCTTTTTGATTTTGAGCCGAGCTCCTACAACAAGACGGCTTGACCTTAACTGGTTAGCCTCTTGAATTTCCGAACTACGAACCCCATACTTTTTGGAAATGGAACTAAGGTTATCCCCTTTGCGGACCTTGTGGTATTTCCAGGTGGTATAAGGAACATTGCCAGAATCAGGCTGAGCCAATCGGGCATTGGCCTCCTTGGCCTCTTCCGCAATGACTTTGGAACGCGTTAATTCGTACAAATACGCCAAGTACATGGGCCTCTTCCTTTCAAATTCCGGGGCCAATTTGGCAGGGATACGGAGCGTATATTCGGGATATCCTGCGGGCACAAATTTCTGTTTAAGTTGAGGATTCATCAGAGCCAAAAGATCCGAATCCATGTTGAGCATTTGGGCAAAATAACTCAGCGGCAAAGGGCCTTGAACCGCAACGGTGTCAATTTCAATCGGTAAGGCCACCATGGAATAAGGCTGCAAATTGTGTTCTGCAGGATAGGTCATCAAATAGGTGACCGCAATAAAGGCAGGAACATACCCTCTAGTTTCCGCAGGGAGGTATGGCATAATTTCCCAAAAAGTTGTTTTGCCACCGGATCTGCGTATAGCTCGGTTAACATTGCCTGGCCCGCAATTGTAGGCAGCCAAAACCAAGAGCCAATCGTTGTAGGTGTGGTATAAATCCTTCATGAATCGGCAGGCAGCGTCACTGGACAAAGCCGGATCTCTACGCTCATCGGAATAGAAGTTCACCTTGAGGCCATATTGCATTCCGGTTCGGTACATGAATTGCCATAAGCCTGACGCGCCAACTCGGCTCACCGCGTTGGGATTGAGGGCAGACTCCACAACGGCCAAATGCTTCAACTGGTGAGGCATTCCATGACGTTCCAAGGCGGCTTCAAATTCCGGGTAATAATATTTGCTCAAGGCCAAGACCCTTTCGGTCAGCGACTTTTTGCGGAGGGCATACATTTCGATAAAACCCCGTACATGGGGGTTATGCTTCAGCGGAATGGGAGATTGTATTTGCCTCATTCGCCATGAAATCAACGAATCGGATAGCGGCGGAATATAGTCCGGAGCATACCCGTACTTATTGGGGAGGCGAGGTGTAGCGGTATTCTCTTTGCGAAAAAAACGAAGGGAAACCAAGCTATCCAAATTCCGAACAATAGCCTCATTCGCAAAGTCAAAGGGTGAAACCGTTGAGGCTGCCTGCCCAACGGGCATTAATGCCCCGGAATTATTGGCGTTCTGCCCTAACCCAACAGGAATAAAAAATAATCCAAAAAATGTTAATAACAAATACCGATATAAATTCATGAAACATAGTTTGGGCGAATCGAATCCACAAGACGATCCGCAATTTCGAACATGAGCGCATCCTCGAATGCGCCACCCATAATCTGTATGGCCAACGGCATACCGTGCTCATCCGTCGCTATAGGGACAGAAATGGCCGGGAGACCGACTAGATTGGCCAATACGGTAAATTGATCTTCCAAATACATGGCCAAAGGATCGCTGCTTTTGGAACCTAGGGGAAAGGCTGGCCCAACGGTTGTGGGCAATGCAAAAACATCGCATTCCTGCATAATCCGTTCAAACCGTTCTTTTAACAAACGACGGACTTTCTGCGCCTTTCCGTAATAGGCGTCGTAGTACCCTTCGCTCAAAACAAAAGTTCCCAACATAATTCTTCTTTGGACTTCAGGACCAAAAAGGTTACTCCGGGAAAGTTTGAGGGTACTTTCCAAAGAATCTGCATGGTCATCACGCTTTCCGTAATGCATTCCGGAGTACCTGCTCAGGTTGGAAGAGGCTTCTGCGGTGGCGAGTATATAGTAAACCGGGATGGCGTAGTCCATTTCTTCGATTTCGATAGGAACCAGCGTATGCCCTTGTTCAACACAACGTTGAAGAAAGGCTTCCAAGTGCTGATGCAACGATGGATGCAGCGACGGATGATTCATCCACCCGGGTGAATAAGCGATTTTGTAGGTTTTGCCTTGGGATTCAGGTGCTAAATTTTCTCCTCGTGGCGCGGTGCAGGTGGAATCCATGCCGTCCCTTCCGGCGATGCACGAAGTGAGCAAGGCTACATCCTCTACCGTATGACCCAGAACCCCTACCTGATCAAAGGAGGACGCAAAGGCAATGATTCCGTGCCGGGAAATACGGCCGTAGGTGGGTTTCATTCCAACCACCCCGCAGTAAGCCGCAGGTTGACGCACCGAACCCCCAGTATCGGTACCCAAACTCATATGGCAAGCTCCCATGGCCACCGCAGCTGCAGAACCGCCCGAAGAACCACCTGGCACGCAGGAGGTGTTCCATGGATTTAGCACAGGACCGTAGGCTGAATTCTCGTTGGATGAACCCATGGCAAACTCATCGCAATTTAAACGTCCAAGGATTATCGCTCCATTCTCCAAAAGTCTCTCCACCACGGTAGCGGAATACAGAGACTGGAAGCCCTCCAAAATACTCGAAGCCGCGGAGACGTGATGGCTCTCGTAACAAATATTATCTTTTATTCCAACCACCACACCACTAAGCTTTCGAAGGGTACCGGCTTGAACTTCGAGGTCTATGGCATCCGCCCTGGCCAAGGCCTCCTCGTCAAACAATTCCAAGAAGGCATTCAGGTGGCTTTGGGAATGGGCGCGCTCTAAACAGCGCAATACTTCCGCTCTGACCGTGGTAATACCTTGGACAAGCTGATCATGATAGGTGGCTATTCCTTCAAAAACCAAACCCGAAAATTATTCTGTTCAGGAACGGTTTTCGGTGCCGGTATCGGCATCCTTTTCGATCTCCCGCTTGATCCCGGAAGAAGCATCTTTGAATTCCCTTATTCCTTTGCCCAGCCCTTTGGCCAATTCAGGAATACGTTTAGCCCCAAAAAGCAGCAATACCACGGCAAAAATGAGGATCAATTCCCCGGAGCTCAAATTGCCAAAGAGCAAGAAAAGCAAAACATTGGACTCAAACATGGTAGATTGGTTAATTCACAAAGATAACCCGCCCGATGCAGATTTAGGTTGCCTAAGGCTCCAGCCTTTGGAATCTTTAGAAATCCAAACCAAGGCTTATGACCCAGGATGGAGGCAATGCCTTCCTGTTCTCCCAAGGCCAAGCCCTGTCAACCCTTAGGGAATAGCCCAAGACATTGGCCCTTGTTCCCAAGCCATAGGACCACAAGAATGGGGATAGGTTTTGGGCCAATTCAACTCGAATTGGGCCTTGTGTGATTTGTGTTGGAAAGAGTGAGCTATCGTTTTTCATGAATTGGCCCCGGTTCCAAATCGTTGCAGCATCGGCAAATCCGTAGATACGCAGACTCCTCCAAAAATCTGAACCCACCGGGATTGCTGACCTCAGCGCTGAAAAGGCCAAGCGCAACTCGGTGCCTGCCGATAGAAATGCTGAACCATTCCGGGAATTGATCGGCAGGCCTTTCACCGGAGCGGCTAACGCGTACATCAGAGTTTGGTTCATGGATGGCCGGGGCATATCGCTATTGAAGCGTGGGGATAGCCATTGCTCTGTTCCCCCTGCCATATACGATGCCTGTACGGGACCCCACGCGTATTGAAAACTCAGTCGATTCGCCCATACCAAACCTGGCATAAGCCCTGTATAGGATCGACCGTCCATCCCAATCAAGCTTGAGGATCCTTCACGATTACCCGACAGCAGGTAATTTTCTTGGAATACTTTGAAAAGATACCCGCCGTTGGTCCACCCTAAGGATTGTTTACTTTGGTCACAGACAGCCTCCAAACGAATTCCTGTACTGAGTTCAGGGTTATCGGTGTTGGCCTTCGGAAAATCAGGATTCAGAGGCCCTCTGTCCACGGCCACCATATGCCCCATGGTCACCGAAAGCCCGACAGAACGACTTATCGGATAAGTCGCTGACCCGTATAGTTCCAGCATACTCCGAACAGCCCCCCCGGTTGACCGCCCAAATCCAGGATTCTCATACGATTGGTCCACCGGCAGGATCGAATAAACCCCCATTAATCTCCAATCCGTCAAACCCTTGAGATTTTCAACCATCAAATACGATTGGAAATTGGTCAGAGACTGCAAAACCAAAGCCCCCACAGAAAGGATACGGTCTTCGGGAACATCCGAAAGGCTCAGCCTCATCACGGCCCCGGGCTGTGCATGGAGCATATGCAAGGGGCTCGCAGACAACAAAGGCATACGCCCAATTAAAATATTGTTACCAGCCTGCATGCTGATGTTGTCCAAGGCTGAAGAGCGGACATAGGCTCCTCGTCGCGCGGTTACCTTCCCGGACTTTGGTTTGGTCGAGAATAATTTCTGAATGGCCAATCCCAAAGGGGTATTACCCTCTTCATCCATTGGGGGGCCATAGGGGGCGTTTGGGGGCCAAGTTGGTAGAGGCGGTGAACCTGCATCGCGATAACCTAAATTCAGCAAACCCAAGTTGGCAGCCATGGACGAAACACCCATACCTTTTCCTGCAGCCAAGGACCGAATTTCCTCTATTCGTCGCTGATCCTCTTTGCGCCAAGAACTCTGCGGTAAGGTCGCAGGATTGAACCCGAAGGTACGCAAGGTATCAAATCGATCTCGATATCCAAGAGTTGCTTTGCTGGTGAATTCTTCTGGCCCCAAGAGCATTTGGTTACCCAATACACCGGCTTCATGCCATGCAATGTTAAGCGCTACCGGCGGTATAGCTTCCGGTAGGTGGGCTAATTGATCCCAGCGGCCCATGAAACGAATTCGATAGCCGCTGAGATCAGATAACCATAACAATTTTCCGCCCAATAGCGGTAAAGGAGAGGCCATAACCTCTTCATTGGACTCAACCAAGGTCACAGGCTTTGCATTGGGAGTCAAGTCCAACCTGGCTATTCCGTAAATCTGCCCAAGGCTGGAGCTTGGGCTGCCTATGATCTGCAAAGAGTCCAAGACCGCCGAATAAACATATACTACGGATTGAGACCCTGGTACGAATCGTATATCCTTTTTCTCTAAACTATCCGTCCACAAAACTCTCCACTTTGGGTTGCCTGAACTGGATAACAGCAATTTGGAACGACTTCCTTGCAGAACCGCTGCAACCCATGTTTTGCCATCTTGCGACCAATCCAGCGATTGAACCCAATCCGCATCGGGCATTTTTTGTGACTCATGGATCCAGTTGCCGTCAGGTTGTTTCTGGAGATCCGATAAGGTTAAGCCCTGGCCAAAATTGCCAATCACTAGCAGACGTTGACCTCCCGGATGCCATGCCATTACCGGAGATGAGGATGGAAGGACATGGCGCACCCGAGAACTCACGAAGACCGATCGTAGATTTTTGGTTGCCCGCTCATAGACGAAAACCCTGTAACGGCCCTTTTGGTAAGCAACGAAAGCGATATTTTTTCCTTTGGCATCAAGGCGTAAACCGCCTTTGGCCACGTCTCTTAAGTTTGGAATTTCCAGAGCATCTTTAACAAGAGCGGTCTCGACGGAATCCTTGGAAATTTCAGCTTGGTATTCGGCAAATATTCCTTCCACAAAGGCCCCATAGGTCTCCTCGTTCAAACTACGAAATGCGGATTGTACCTGCCTTTGGGCCCTCGCCGAAAGCAGCAATTGGGCTGCACTACCGGCGCCGTTCAAACGAATATACCGGTGCCAAAACAAAACTCCTGCGAGGTCTGGCCTGTTCCGAACCAGGTCACCGAAACCGGGCTTGGATCGGGATTTTAACCATTCGCGTAACTCACGATCCATGGAGCCTGTCCAGCCGGAACCCCAATAATGGGCAAGGCCATCCGTAAACCAAGAAGGCAAAACCAAAAGAGCTCGATTTTGAATACGTTGAAACGAATTGCCACCATAGACCATTTCTGCGATCAATATTCGAACAATGCCCTCACGCATTTGAGCGACCATCGAGGCCGAATACTGATTGGCGCAGACAGGAACCTTGTTCCCGGTTGCCGGGAAATTCCACCCGGTATTATAATAAAACTTTTCCCTGTTCAAATTGCTTTCCTTCCAATCCAGGTGACCACGATACAACAAAACCTGATAAGGCTGTTCCGGACGGATATTGAATTGCTGTTCCAAACTGGAACTCATAGACGGCAAGACTTTGCCCACCCATTCAGCAGTGTATTCTAAACCGGCAGGATAATAAATTCGATGAGCCCCGGATTCCAAAAACTGCCAAGCGTAGGCATTCCACTGCCTTTGATTCGAGCCAAACGGCGTCATTTGAATCTGCAATTGTGCCTTGGCTTGGAAGTCCCTGCAGGGTAGCAATCCCCATAGAATCAAGGTAAATCGCCACCAAAGGCTTGAATTCTGAAGTTTAAAACCCCCGTCCCGTAAACTAATTATTGGCCTGAAAGACATGTTTTCAAAATTACTTAAATTCGTCTTTCAATTAGGCGAATTTGCCGATTCTTCATCATGATAAAGAGCTTCACCTTCAACCCTTTTCAAGAAAACACCTACCTGCTTTCCGCTCCCAACGGCACGACCATCCTGATCGATCCAGGCTGTTATACCCCCGAAGAAGAAAAAATCCTCTCCGATTACATCCAAAGCCATGGCCTTCGGCCGGTCATGTTGCTTTTGACTCATGCGCATTTGGATCATATCCTCGGCAACCAATGGGTATTCCAAACCTATGGTCTTCGACCTCGTATGCACTCCTTGGATTTGCCTGATTTGCATCGTCTTGAAGCCTATGCCCCCTTGTTCGGGGTACAGGCCAAAGCTTCTCCGGAACCTGAAAATTTCTTGGCCGACGGCGATCATATCCATTGGGATGGCCCTGAGATCCAGATTATACAAGCCCCTGGCCATTCGCCGGGCAGCCTATGCTTCTATATTCCTGAACTGAGTAGCGTGATTTCAGGGGATGTCCTCTTCGAGGGGAGTATTGGGCGAACCGATCTGCCAGGGGGTGATTACTCCACGCTGATTCATTCCATACATCATGTCCTGATGCCATTGCCAGACCATACCATCGTGTATTCTGGTCATGGAGCCGCCACAACCATTGCCCAAGAGCGCGATAACAATCCCTTTCTGCGGATTCATTGAATCAAACTACTCCGTTACCTGTATCGCATCTTCGGACGCAGAAGATATCCCCAAGGCGCCAAGGTCAAACATCAGCGAAAACCTCAAAGTATTGGCCAGAGGATTGGTCTGCAATTGACCTACCGGGAGCAAATAGGAGAAATTCAAATTGAAGACATTATACTGCAAACCCATACCTGCAGTGAAATACTGCCTTCCGCCTTTGGTTGGATGCTCGTACATGTAGCCACCTCTTAAGGCAAAAACCTGGTTGTACAGATACTCCACCCCAATGGAGGGATTAATCTCCCTCAGCTCTTCCTTGAAACCATCCGGGGCATCGTTAAAGGACCCTAACATGCCTTCAATCACCGATTTCTGGTTAGGGTCTGAACCACGTTCGATGATCGGTGAACCGTTTTCGTCAAAACGAATGCGATTCAAACTGTCCCGCTGGTAAACGGGATTGGTAGGAACCAGCAATTTGTTAAGATCCAACGAAAACGATACTTTGTTATAACGGTCAATGACCGTGGTGATGGTCGTTCCTAAACGCATATTCGCGGGAATAAAACTAGTTTGCCCAGATTCTGAATACGCCATTTTGTTACCCATATTGCTGATAACCAAGCCTGCCGCTACATTGCCTTCTTTGCCAAACATTCGGCGTGGGCGGTTGTAGTAGAAGGAAAGATCACCGGCAACCGCTGTACCGGCTTTGAATTGATTGTTCGGGTCAAATCCCGCGGCAAGATTCGAATACACATAACGCAATCCAACCCCAACGCTGAACTCATCACTCAATTTGCGCGAATAACAACCGTCAATTGCAAATTCATTGGGATTGAAGGTGCCCAAAGAGGCGCCGTTAATGTCCGTGAAATTGATATCCCCCAAAGAAAAATAACGCATCGAAACACCGACCGTTTGCAAATCATCCAGACGCTTGTAACCACTCACATAGGCCATAGAAACATCGGGAACCAAATTTCGGAGCCAAGGGGTGTAGTTCATCGCGATTCCGCTGTTGTTACCCACAAAACTGAGCTTGGCCGCATTCCAAAACATTGAATTTGCATCCGGACTTATGGCAACCCCCACATCACCCATGGCCCCTGACCGTGCATCCGGAGAAATCATAAGAAAGGGGACTGCCGTCGTAATCGTGTTCAACGTACCGCCCCCTAATTGTTGTGGGGTGATTTGACCCTTGGCCGCGATGGATACCCAGAATACGAAGCCTAG
>VHBD01000051.1 GCA_016872125.1 Sphingomonadales bacterium | reverse complement strand
ATCCCACCGGGCACCTCGGTTGCCTCTTCCACCGATACGCTACCCAAATCCAGCCATAACCTACGCATGGCTTTGATTTCTCCCTCAGGATACAGGCCATGAAGGAGGTCCACCCACTCCTTCTCAGAACAAGCGCCGGGACCTTTATGCATAGTCGAATAATGTGAATCGCATCAATTTCGCGCAAGTTAAGAAATTCAAGCCAGGGGGCTTAACCTAAACCCTATTTTTGGGATATGGGATTCCAGGAACCATCCCCCCCACTGCCACTGGACTTTCCGTGGATGCGTCGATGTTTGGAGATTGCCCGAACTCCAGGTTCTTCGGTTAACCCCAACCCCTTGGTGGGCGCCTTAATCGTTCAAAACCAGAAAATTGTAGGCCAGGGTGTTCATTTACGGTGGGGGGCTGCCCACGCCGAAATCCATGCCCTGCAACAATGGCCAGGCCAAGGAGAGTCCCTTAACCCTGCTGCAGCCAAGGAGGATTTGCCCACCCTTTATGTCAGTCTTGAACCCTGCAATCATCATGGTAGAACTCCACCATGTACGGAAGCCATTATCGATACCGGCATTCCAACCGTGGTTTTCGGGTGCACCGATCCCCATCCTTTGGTAAGCGGGGCTGGCATAGCCAGGCTGCTTCAAGCAGGAATCCAGGTACGAGGTCCTGTTCTCGAAAACGAATGCCGGTGGATGAACCGACGGTTTGAGACCGCCTGCCGGAGTAACAGGCCTTATGTTATCCTCAAATGGGCCATGAGTGCGGATGGCTACTTGGACCAAGGTGAATCTGGACCCGGACCCCGCATCAGTGGCCCTATGGCCTCCCTTATCACCCACCAATTGCGGCGGGAACAATCCGCCATCATGGTTGGTGCCCGTACTTTGATTCAGGATGATCCGGATCTAAGAGCTTGGCGACTGGGTGACCCTCATCCCAGGGTTGTTATCGCCTCGGACGGGCGATCCATGGGAGGTCCTCAACGAGTCTTTGCAAGAAATCCTGAGCCCCTTGTTTTGTTTTGGCCCAGGACTTGTCCCGCAGAGGATCTGGTCCAGGCCTGGTGCGGTACCCTCATGGATCAGCGACTGCATTCCATCTTGGTGGAAGGAGGTCGAAAAACCCTGGATATTTTCTTAAGCACCGGGGTTTGGGACGAAATCCATGTCTTCCAAAACCCTAATTTGACCTTACACCAAGGCACACCGGCTCCTCATGCCCCTGGAAGCCCGATCAAGGAGGAAAAAGTGGGTCAGGATTCTTACCGAATCTACCGAAATGACCTCTATCTTCGCACCCCAAGCATTTTTCAAATCCCTTCCCTATGAACCACAAAATCCTAATCGCTGTCCTGCTTTCCACTTCCTTGTGGTCTGCTTCCTGCAACGCCCAAAACAAAATGAAAAAAGAAGACCTCAAAACCGAACTGGACACCGTCTCCTACAGTCTGGGTGTCAACATTGGCAGCAACATCAAACAACAAGGTGTCAAAAAACTCAATCTCAATGCCCTTATGAAGGGGATGGAACAAGCCTTGTCCGGGGACAGCACCTGGCTGAATGACCAAGAGGCCATGAGCGCCATCCAGGGATACTTTACCAAAATATCCGAGGCCAAAGGTGCCGAAAGCAAAAAAGCGGGTGAAGCCTTCCTCGCCGAAAATGGCAAGAAAAAAGATATCACCACCACCGCTTCCGGTCTCCAATACGAAGTCATCAAAATGGGCGATGGCGACAAACCCTTGGCTACCGACGAAGTCACCGTGCATTACCACGGTACCACCACCGATGGTCAGGTTTTTGATTCCTCCAAGGACCGCGGTGAACCTGCAACCTTTCCCCTAAACGGCGTGATTGCAGGCTGGACAGAAGCCCTTCAATTGATGCCCAAAGGATCCATCTTCAAACTCTACCTCCCCAGCAACTTAGCCTATGGCGAACGCGGTGCGGGTGAGAAAATTCCACCTCATGCCGTCTTGATTTTTGAGGTTGAATTACTGGATATCAAGAAGAAATAATTAATTCCTCTCGAGAAACCATCGGCCTTGCATTTGCAGGGCCGTTTTGGTTTTGAGTCCAACCCATTTCACCCCAATGCAAATTGAATTGCTGCTTATGGGCAAAATCAAGGAGGATCATATCATCCAAGGTACCCGTTATTACAGCGATAAACTTCAACACCTTTGCAAGCTCACGATCAGCGAAATCGGGGTTAAGGATTCAAGTTCCAACCCAAGTCAAATGATCGCCGCAGAATCCGAGGTTCTCCATTCCCGCCTCAAAGATGGCCATGCCCATATCCTTCTGGATCAACGGGGACAAAAGGTGGACAGCCTAGGTTTGGCTCGCAAACTGCAGCATTGGGAATTGCACGGTCCCCCTCGTTTGCAATTTTTGGTGGGAGGTGCCTACGGGGTCAGCGATGAAATTCGCCTCCAAGCGGATTGGGTGTGGTCCATCTCCGATTTGACCTTTCCACATCCCTTGGTTCGCTTAATTTTGTTGGAACAATTATACCGTGCCTTAACCATTCGCCACCATATCCCCTACCATCATGGATAAACCAGGTTCCCTGCACCGCCCCCAACGCCGTGTTCTTCTGCTTGGATACAGTGGAATGGTCGGCTCGGCCTTGCTTGAGCAATGCATACGCAGCGATCAAGTTTATGAAATCTTGTGTTTGGGACGCAAAGAACCGGCCTTCACCCATTTCAAAATGCGTTGGATCGCCTCCGATCTCTTGCAACCCGGCCATGATGCCCCCCATTTTGTGGCCATCGATCGGGTATTCTGCGCCCTGGGGACCACGCTACGGCAAGCCGGTTCAGTGGAAGCTTTCAAGCAGGTGGATTACCAAATGGTGGTGAATGCCGCGGCCTTGGCGAGTCAATGCCAAGTCCCTTATTTCGGCTTGGTTTCCTCTGCCGGAGCCAACCCACTAAGCCTGCTCCCCTATGCCAGAACCAAAGGGGAAAGCGAAGACGCTTTGCGCCGTATGCAATTCCAACGCTTGAGCATATTCAGGCCCGGTTTGTTGTTGGGTCAGCGGGCGGGCTCACGGCCAGCGGAAGCTCTGGCAAGGTGGACCTATCCACTGTGGGATTGGGCATTACCTCGTTCGGCTGCGTCGGTGCATGCCCAAACGGTTGCCTGCGCCATGCTACTGGATAGCCTCAAGGAAGATCAAGGCGAAGACATCTTCGACAGCCAACAAATCAAAATCTTGGCCAAACTCCTGCCTCGCTAGCGATTACTCGGCTGGTTTGCCTCCCATTTTGCCTCCCAATCTACCCTGCTAGGCAACCCCTCCACGGGCTCCCATCCACGTTCGTTGCCCATCCTAATTTTCACTTGCAACCCGTTGGTGATCACCAAAAAACGAGCAGGCCGCTGATGCTGATAACACAAGGCTTGCCACCAGACTTCCTCGTCCAGTTTCTCGGTGGGTGCCTTGCATTCCACCAATATCAAAGGAGCCATATCCCGACCCAGCACCATCAAATCATAGCGCCGGCTTGAACGGCCTTGGTCGATTCGATGTTCCAGCATCAAACGAGTGGCAGGATAGCCCAAATCATTGCTTATATAATGGGCTACATGCTGCCGAACCCATTCCTCAGGTCCTGACTTGACCCATTTCTTGCGAAAGGCATCCCAAACCTGGATTTGATTCCCATGCTGTCGCATGGGCAGATTCACTGCTGGGAAGATCAAATGTGGTGCTTGGTCCATAGGGAATAGGCCTGTTCGTCAAAGCTAAGGCCATGGTTACCTTTGGAAACGTTAGCGTATGAAAACCAAAGCCGAAATTGTCAACGATTGGCTGCCACGGTACACGGGCAGGCCCTTGGAAGAGTTCACCCCCTATATTCTTTTGACCAATTTTAGTCATTATCTGGACCTTTTCGCAGCTCAGCACAATGTACCGGTTAAGGGACTGGACAAACCCATTGCTTCGGTAGTAGCTGGTGGTATAACCATGCTCAACTTTGGTATGGGTAGCCCCATGGCGGCAACCGTAATGGATCTTTTGACGGCGGTGTCGCCCAAAGCAGTCCTGTTCCTAGGCAAATGCGGTGGCCTCAAAAAGAAAAATTCCTTGGGCGATTTTGTATTGCCCATCGCGGCGATCCGAGGCGAAGGAACCTCCTCCGACTATTTCCCACCGGAGGTGCCGGCCCTACCTTCCTTTGCCCTGCAGAAAGCCATATCCACCACCATCCGCGATCAAGGCCTGGACTATTGGACTGGTACCGTTTATACCACCAACCGTCGGGTCTGGGAGCATGACAAAGAATTCAAAGCCTACCTCCGTCGAATCAGGGCCATGGCCATTGACATGGAAACGGCGACTTTGTTCAGCGTTGGCTTTTACAACGGTATCCCCAGCGGCGCATTGTTGCTGGTATCGGATCAACCCATGATACCCGAGGGCGTCAAAACCAATGAAAGCGATACCCACGTGACTAAATCTTTTGTGTTAAAACATTTGTCCATCGGCATTGATGCCTTGAATTTATTAATCAATAACGGACTTACTGTCAAGCATCTACGATTTTAATGGCCGCTATCAACGCCAGGGAACTGGCCTCCCAAACCGATGCCATCAACCAATGGACCTCTTGTGTTCTCTTGCAAGGCGAAGAACCCTACTTCCTCGACAAAATAAGCGACTTTCTGGAAGAACATTGGTTAGACCCAGCCTCCAAGGACTTTAACCAAACCGTGCTTTACGGCAAAGAAACCCAGGCGGAACAAATTCTCAGTGCTGCCAAGTTATTTCCCTTCATGTCCGCGCGGCGTTTGGTTCTGGTCAAAGAGGCCCAGCAAATGCCTGACAAGGAATGGGACAAGCTACTGCCTTATTTTCAGAATCCTCTGGACTCCACCCTCTTGGTCATGGTATGTCGAGGCAAGAATTTGGATCGTCGCAAAAAATCTTTCAAAGCCCTAGAACAGAAAGGCCGCATTGTCCAAAGCGATCCCATCAAAGACCATCAATTGTCAGGTTGGGTGGATCAAATGATTCAAGCCAAAGGCTTTAGGATTAGTCCGCCCAGCAAAGCCTTGCTCCTTGATTATATCGGGAACCAGCTGAGTTTGATGGATACCGAAATTGAGAAGCTCGCCCTGAACCTGAAACCAGGCGAACAAATAGAATTGGAACATATCGAGAAATTCGTCGGAATATCGAGGGAATACAACGTTTTTGAGCTACAAGACGCGATTGGTCAGGAAGATGCGGCCAAAGCTTACCGATTGGCCTTGCATTTGGGCCAAAACCCCAAGGCCTCGCAATTCTCTTTGCCCATGTGCGTTGGCACCCTCTATTCATTTTTTCAGAAAATCAGCCTGGTTCATGAATCAGGGCATCTTCAATCCCAGGCCTTGGCCAATCTGCTGGGAGTGCATCCTTATTTTGTTCAATCCTATCAGCGCTACGCCAAACGCTATTCACCTCAGAGAATTCGGCGATGTATTCGTGTTTTGTTGGATTATGATCTTAAGGCCAAAGGCTTCGGGCAAGGGGGTAATTTAGGCGAAGCTGAATTAACCCAGGAGTTAGTCATGGCCCTGCTCTATACCGGATCGGTGCAGGCTATTGACCGTCGAAGTACAACCTAACCCTGGATTCGTCCAATCGGATTTGGGCCTGCAATTCCTCCAGCGAATCAAATTTACGATCATCCCTCAAACGGCTTAGGAATCGTAGGCTCATGCTTTGACCGTACAAATCCTCTTTGAAATCCAGAATATTGATTTCGATAACGGAAATGCCATCAGGGTTCAAAGTTGGGCGGGGTCCGATATATGCCATACTCTTGAGCCAACGATCCCCAACCTTTGCGTGGGCGGCATAAATTCCGGATTTGGGTATGAGTTTGTGCGGATCTTCAACACGCAGGTTGGCCGTGGGGTACCCCAATCGCCTGCCCACTTGGTCACCATGAACCACGTTGCCGCTGAGGGTATAGGAATATCCCAAAAACATCTGTGCCAAGGCCACATCGCCTGAATCCAAGGAAATTCGAATTTTGGACGAGGAAACCGCCATCTGATCCAAGGCATGCCTCCCGATTTCTTGGACAGTAAAAGGCAGGGATTTGGTTTGTTCGGTCAAGAAGGTGTAATCACCTTCCCTGTCTTTGCCGAAGCGATGGTTATAGCCAATCACCAAATGCGAAACTCCCAATTGATTCACCAACAAGTGCAGAAATTCCAAGGCTGATTGATTGGAAAAGGCTCTGTCAAAGGGCAACACAAAGAGCAGGTCCAGGCCCAAGGAGGCCATTTTGGACGCTTTTTCTTTGGCCGTACTGAGCAGCTTGAGCTTGTCCGGGTCTTTGTTAAGCACCATCCGAGGATGCGGGTCGAAGGTCATTAATGCGGCCAAACATTGGCGCTCCTTGGCTTCGCGCACCAACGATTTGATCACCTCGGCATGGGCCAAATGCACCCCGTCAAAGGAACCCATGGTCAACGCCAAAGGCGCCGATCGGGTATATTCTGACAAACTATGGAAGGTCTGCATCAAGACTGTTGGAATGGATTTGCAAAAATGCGTCAAAATCGTGGAGATGAAACGCCTGCGATGCATGAATTGTGCCAATGGCCGTGCGCTTCAGGTCCTTGAGGTAAGCACCGCATCCCCATAACTCTCCCAAATCCCTGGCCAAGGAGCGGATATACGTTCCTTTGGAGCAATGAATTCGAAGGGCAAGGTCATTCCCTTCTCGATAAAGATGTACAATTTCCTTGATTTCCACTTCGCGGGGCTTGAGTTCCAGGCTCACTCCCTTTCTGGCCTTGGTATAGGCTCTGACCCCGCCAACCTTGATGGCGGAATGGGCGGGCGGGATTTGCATGATCGTACCGCTCATCGCCTTCAAGCCTTTCCCCACCATGGGTTCGTTCACCAAGGTAGGATCTCCGTAAGGGCGAAGTTCCGTTTCAAGATCGTAGGAATCACTGATTTCACCCAATCCCAATATGGCCTCGTATTCCTTGGGGTGGCCCATCCATCGATCAATTTCTTTGGTTTTGGCCCCGATGCAAAGGATAAGCAAGCCCTCGGCCAAGGGGTCCAAGGTCCCTGCATGGCCGACTTTGGCACCTCTCAAACGGTTACGCACCTTGCGCACCACGTCAAAGGAGGTCCATTTTTTGGGCTTGTACACCGGAATCACCGCCCCAGCTTGGAGCTCTTCCAAGGTTGGCCTTGGGCTTGAATCTTCTTTTACCGTAAAATTTTCTTGAACTGAAGCTTTTAACCAAAGTCCCTGCCCCCCATTCAGCCAATATTCCGTACCAGCTTTCATTGCCTGGCTTAATCCAATCTCAAGCTACCCTGCGCATACAAGGCAAGGAACAAAAGCCCAATCAAAATTCGATAATACCCAAACTGCTTAAAGCCGTAATGTTGAATCCATTGAACAAAGACCTTGACCGCCAGGAGTGCGACCACAAAGGCGATGGCAGCCCCGCTCAAGAGCATGGGCCATGCATTCGATGGAATATGAGCATATTGCTTCAGTAAATCATACCCCGTTGCCGCAAACATGGTGGGCAAAGCCAAAAGAAAACTCAATTCAGCCGCCAAAACCCGGTTCAAACCCACCGCAACCCCGCCCAAGATGGTGGCCGCAGCTCGTGATACCCCGGGGACCATGCTGATGCACTGCATCAACCCTACTGCCAATAGCGAGGTGTAAGGCATCTCATCCACCGAAGCAAATTTGGAACGTTCGCGATCGGACCATCGGTCCACAAAGACCAAAATGACCCCGCCAATGAGCAGGGATAGACTTACCGTAAGGGGATTAAACCAATATGCTTTGATAGTGTCATAGGCCAGAAACCCAATGATCCCGGTAGGCAGAAATGCCACCATCAATTTCAAATAAATACGAGAATCCACCAAGAACCTGCGGTAATACAAACTCAGGACGGCAAGGATGGCTCCTAATTGAATAAAAACTTCAAATAACTCCAGAAAAGGTGTTTGTTTCCAACCCATTAGGGAGGAAGTCAAAATCATATGCCCCGTGGATGATACGGGTAAAAACTCGGTGAGCCCTTCAACAATGGCGAGTATCCAAACGGCAATCCAGGACATGCCGTCCTGTACGTGATGCATCAGGATCTTGGGCGGTACAGAATCGCCACCAACTCCACCAAATAGCCCGCCGCAATGATGATAGGAGCCAATGTTATTTTGGTAAAGGAATAAATATCTTCCTTACCAATCATCAGGGCATTTCCGGCAACCAACAACACCAAACCAAGCAGCATCAGACGATAATTGATAGGCTGGAACAGGGGTTGACCTTTGTGCCGGAAGATATCTTTGAATCCAAAGGAACTACCCGATTTGGTTACTTTGGGGGATACAGTGGACTTCGTCGCCATGGGAAAAGGTTTAATGAAATTGATCGGAATCGAGGCGAAGATACTTGTTCAAGGCCGCATAATGGCTCAGCCAACCGACCAATAAGGCAAAAAGCCCCAGGCCTAAGGCCATCCAAGGCAAGGCCGCATGGGATTCACGATGGTGAAAATCGGGGGCCCATTGGGCTATCCAAACAGCGCTCATGGTTATGGCCAACAAAGCCACCGCAAAGCTCATCCCTGAACCCATCAAAGCCGACCGCAAATAAGGACGACGGATAAATGCATCCTCCGCGCCCACCAATTGCATGGAACGAATAAGATGCCGATCCGCAAAAATGGCAAGGCGAACCGACTGGTCAATGAGCAACCAGGTCACCAAAAGAAGGATTCCGCTCAAGGCCAACATGAC
>VHBD01000050.1 GCA_016872125.1 Sphingomonadales bacterium | reverse complement strand
TTTGCGAAACTCCTTACGAGATGGACGAGGCGATGGAGGCTGGTTTTGGCTGGGAACTAGGGCCTTACGCCCTTTGGGACGCCATAGGCGTTCGAGAAATGGGTCAGTTGATGACCCTTTACGGCGAGGCCCCCACGCCTTGGGTGCAATCCATGTTGGATGCCGGCTTCGACTCCTTTTACGAAAACAGAGAAGGAGAACTCTGGTGTTATCATCCGGGTCAAGGTTGCCGAGTCAAGGTACCTCACCGTGAGCGCATCGTGGACTTGCATCTGCTCAAGCCCACCCGATTGGTCTGGTCCAACAGCGGATGCAGCCTCATCGACCTGGGTCATGGCGTCCTCAATGCAGAGTTTCATACCAAAATGAATGCCATTGGTGGCGAAGTGATCGCCGGTTTTCGCAAGGGAGTTGAATTGGCCGAAAAAGATTTTGCCGGTTTGGTAGTATCCAACCATTCGTCGGTTTTCTCGGCAGGTGCCAACCTGGGTATGGTTTTTATGCTTGCCGCCGAACAAGAATACGAAGAGTTGGACATGGCCGTACGGGCTTTTCAATCCTTTACGATGCTCGCCCGTTTATCCAAGGTGCCGGTTATTGTGGCCCCCAAAGGCTTAACCTTGGGCGGTGGATGCGAATTGTCCATGCATGCCGACGGAATCCAAGCCGCTGCCGAAACCTATGTCGGTTTGGTGGAGGTCGGGGTCGGGGTCATCCCGGGAGGCGGAGGTACCAAAGAATTTGCCGTTCGTCTGTCCGATCGTTACCGTCAAGGCGATGTGGAATACAATGCCCTCAGCCAAGTCTACATGAATATCGCCACGGCCAAAGTCGCTACATCGGCCATGGAAGCCAAGGCCATGGGGATTTTCCGGGATAGCGATCGAATTTCATTGTTTGAAGCGCACCGCATCGCCCAAGCCCGGGATTGGGTTTTGGAATTGGCCCAAGCCGGTTATACCCCACCCACCCAACGTCAGGATGTCCGTGTTCCCGGCAAGGCCGGCATGGCACTCTTGTTGGCCGGCGTTAACGGCATGCACATGGGGCAATACATCTCGGACCATGATCGTCTGATCGCAAACAAGTTAGCCTATGTGCTTTGTGGAGGGGATTTATCATATCCCCAGCTTGTTTCGGAACAGTATTTATTGGATTTGGAGCGCGAGGCCTTTCTCTCTTTGTGCGGTGAGCGAAAGACCTTGGAACGCATCCAACACATGCTCAAAACCGGCAAAGCCCTACGCAACTAAAGGATCTCACCCCCTAGCCTATGAATGCCT
This sequence comes from Sphingomonadales bacterium, assembly GCA_016872125.1. Classification (GTDB taxonomy): domain Bacteria; phylum Bacteroidota; class Bacteroidia; order UBA7662; family UBA7662; genus SYHX01. The sequence goes on along the minus strand of VHBD01000050.1, from coordinate 7,687 downwards.
ACCTTATTGCCGGACTTCGTTCGGCCGTTACCAAAGCCCCCAGAGGCGGATTTCGATTCACGCGACCTGACGATCTGGCCGCCGAAGTGATTCGACAGGTCCTGGCCACTTTGCCTCAATTGGATTCCCAACGCATCGATGAATTAATTGTCGGAAATGCCGTGCCTGAAGCCGAACAAGGTATGCAAATGGGGCGCATCGTTTCGTTGCTGGCCCTGCCCAAAGAAGTACCCGGTATGGTCGTCAACCGTTACTGCGGTTCAGGCCTTGAAAGCATTGCCATTGCCGCCCAACGAATTCACAGCGGGATGGCCGATTTGATTTTGGCCGGCGGAACCGAGTCCATGTCCATGGTTCCTGTCATGGGTTGGAAAACAGCCCTCAACTATTCCATCGCCAGCACCCACGGAGATTATTATACCTCCATGGGCCTGACCGCCGAAATGGTAGCCCGAGAATACCAAATTTCCAGGGATGACCAGGATGCCTTTGCCTTGGCATCCCATACCAAAGCGATGGCGGCTTTGGATAACGGTCGCTTCAAAGCCCAAATTGCACCGGTGGTGGTGGAAGAGGTTTATGTGGATGAGCGGATGAAAAAACAAAAACGAAGCCATACCATCGATACCGATGAAGGACCCCGCCGGGATACTTCGTTGGAGGCGTTGGGCAAACTCAAACCCGTCTTTGCCCAAGGTGGTACCGTCACCGCCGGGAATTCATCCCAAACCTCCGATGGAGCCGCTTTTGTCCTGGTCGCCTCCGAAAAAATGGTGCGTGAATTGGGGGTAGAACCGTTTGGACGCATGCTGTCCTATGCAACTAGAGGTGTAGAACCCCGTATTATGGGTATTGGACCGGTGGCGGCGGTTCCTTTGGCTTTGGCCAAAGCCGGCCTACGTCTCCAAGACCTGGATCAAATCGAACTCAACGAAGCCTTTGCGGCCCAATCCCTGGCCGTCATTCGTCAACTGGACCTGGATCCCGAGCGTGTCAATCTCAACGGTGGCGCCATAGCGCTAGGCCATCCTTTGGGTTGCTCCGGCGCCAAGCTTAGCTTGCAACTCCTCCACGAAATGCGTCAACGAGGACAACGTTACGGCATGGTCACCGCCTGTGTTGGTGGTGGGCAAGGGGTTGCAGGGATTTTTGAAACCTATTCTTCCTAAAGCCTATTGTTATGGATTCCAAATCGTACCGTCGTGGTGGACACTTTCTCGTCTACGATCCCGCTCCCGATGAAATTTTTGTTCGCGAAGATTTTGGCGAGGAACAAAAAATGATGTTTCAGGCCGCTGCCGACTTCATGAAAACCGAAGTTGAGCCGCATTTGCATCGTTTTGAACAAGGCGATTACCCTTTGGTCAAAGACCTTATGCGCAAAGCCGGCCAATTGGGTCTCCTTGGCCTTTCGGTGCCCGAGGCCTACGGCGGCTTGGGTATGGGTTTTAATGTTTCGATGCTGATTTGCGAAGAAATTTCCAGCATGACCGGGTCCTTAGCAACCGCCTTTGGTGCCCATACCGGTATAGGGACCTTACCTATCCAGTATTACGGATCAGCAGCTATCAAAGAACGATTTTTGGGGAAGATTGCATCGGGAGAATGGATCTCGTGTTACAACCTCACCGAACCGGGTGCGGGTTCCGACGCCAATTCAGGTAAAACGACTGCCGTACTTACGTCGGATGGACAACATTACGAAATCACGGGACAAAAAATATGGATTTCGAATGCCGGATTTGCGCAGGTCTTTATTGTTTTTGCCCGTATCGAAAACGACAAAAACATATCCTGTTTTGTCTTTCACCGGGATGATGTACAGGGCTTGACGATGAATGCCGAGGAACACAAAATGGGCATCAAATCCTCATCAACCCGTCAGGTTTTTTACGATAAAGTCCAAGTTCCGGTGGATTCCATGTTGGGCCAGCGTGGGGACGGTTTCAAAATCGCTGTCAATGTGCTCAATGCCGGGCGTATCAAATTAGCGGCTGCCACCAACGGTGCTGCCTTCAAGGTGATTGGCTTAATAAGTCGCTATGCGAATGAGCGACATCAATTTGGCCAGTCCATTGGTGCCTTCGGCGCCATCCAAGAAAAAATAGCCCGTTGTGCCGCGCTGGTTTATGCCACCGATGCCGCCTTGTACCGGGCAGGGGATGCAATAGAAAAACTCCAAAATGCCCTTATGTCGGAAGGTAAATCGGAAGCCGAAGCCAAACTCAAAGGCCTCGAAGAATTTGCGGTAGAATGCGCCATTCTCAAGGTTTACGGATCCGAGGTGATGGCGATGGTGGCGGACGAAGGTGTTCAGATTTATGGAGGCATGGGCTACTCGGCCGATGCGCCCATGGAAGCTGCCTACCGGGATGCCCGAATTTCCAGAATCTACGAGGGCACCAACGAGATCAACCGCATGCTGATTGTCGATATGATGTTACGAAAAGCCCTCAAAGGCCATGTGGATCTTTTGGGTCCTGCCCGTCGAGTCGCCGGTGAACTCATGGAGATTCCGGACTTTGGCGCTGAGGAACCCACCGATTTCTTGGCTCCCGAAGCCAAGGTACTCAAGCAACTCAAAAAGGCCGGACTGCTGGTCGCTGGAGCTGCCGTCCAGCATTACGGTACGGCTTTGGCCGAGGAACAAGAGGCCCTGATGCGTATAGCGGATATGGCCATGGAGGTCTATGTCCTTGAATCCGCCTTGCTCAAAACCCTGAAACTTGAAACAGGCTACGATCCCAAAGAGCGAGAAATTCGTTCCGCCTTGATCAAACTCCAAGCATACCATGCCGCTGAGCAATGCATGAAAGCCGGCAAAGAAGTCATCCTGGCCCTGCCCGAGAATGACGAACAACGCATGATGCTCATGGGCCTACGGCGCTTCACCAAAACCGCGACCTACAATATCAAATCCCTACGACGTTTGGTAGCTGGGCATGTTTTGGAAAAGAACGCCTATCCCTTCTAAGGACCCCCTTGCTCTATTTGGCCTTCTTTGCCCTTAATTTTGAACCAAAATAAAGTTATGCACTTCAAATTATCGGTTGTTTTTACATTGCTTACCCTGCTTTGGACAGGGTATATCGTAGCATCCTGCATCATGGCACCTGGCCGATTAGGTTATACCGACATGCTTCTATTGTGTGGTTTAATCGCAGCAATGGCTTATTTCGCAACCCAAGGTGCCTACAAAGACATCGACCAAGAGCGCCAAGGTCGATAAGGTTCAAGCCTTATTAGGCAGCCGTTCCTTGCGGGTCACTCCCTTTCGCAAAGACCTGCTTCGTATCCTATCGGATTCAACCAGCGCCCTGAACCAGGCTGAAATCTTGGGCCGCTTAGGTCCATCCGCCGATCGGGTAACCCTGTACCGAAATCTTCAAACCCTCATGGAGGAAGGATTAATCCACGAGGTCGTGGTTTCCAATCAATCGGTTTGTTATGCGATATGCCCTGAGCATTGCGAATCCGGGGATCACCGACACCAGCATCTGCATTTTCACTGCCTGATTTGCCGCAAAATCCTTTGCTTGGAATCGAAGGAATCTCCTCCTCAACCCAAAACTCCCAAGGGCTTCATGGTCCTAACGTGGCAAACCGAGGTCAAAGGTCATTGTTCAGACTGTTCCTTACGGAACAACCCGCATAGTGATTAAACTCCTCTGGAAGAATCCCAACTCTCGAGATATTCCGCAACACGCTTTACGAACATCCCGCCGAGAGCCCCATCCACAACCCGATGGTCGTACGAATGGGATAGAAACATCATGTAACGTATTCCGATGAAATCTCCTTGTGGGGTTTCAATCACCGCAGGCCGCTTGCGTATGGCCCCCACAGCGAGGATGGCGACCTGAGGTTGGGCTATGATGGGAGTTCCCATAACATTCCCGAAAGTTCCCACATTGGACAAGGTAAAGGTCCCTCCTTGTATTTCTTCGGGACGTAGTTTACCCATCCTAGCGCGGTTTGCCAAATCATTCACACGCTTGGTAATTCCAACGAGGTTGAGTTGATCTGCATTCTGAATGACGGGAACAATTAAGTTACCACTGGGCAAAGCGGCTGCCATTCCGATATGGATTTCTTTGTGTTTTAGGATTCGGGTGCCGTCCACCGAAACATTGATCATTGGGAAATCCTGAATCGCCTTGACCACAGCCTCCACGAACATGGGCGTGAACGTGAGTTTCTCATTGTAGCGCTTCTCAAACTCCCCTTTGTGCTCTTCACGCCAATAATGCAAATTGGTCACATCGGCCTCCACAAAAGAAGTAACGTGGGCAGATATACGCTTGGAGGCTATCATGTTATCCGCAATCAACTTCCGCATCCGGTCCATTTCGATGATCTCCACAGAGCCAGAGGTAACCACCCCATGCAACTCTAGTGTACCATCATCCGAGGATGGCTTTGACGTCTGAACCATCACAGCGGGTTCACTCGAGGCCTGAATCATCTCGATAGGCTCAATTAAAGCCTGTGATGAATTCGTGATTGTCGAGGTTGATGCAGCGGTATGGGTAGCCTGTTCTAAGGTGGTAGATCTTAGGGCTCTGCCGCCGGTCAAATAGCTCAATATATCCTTTTTGGTTAAACGGCCACCCTCTCCTGTTCCTGGGATTTTTTCCAATTCGGACATGGGGATATGCTCCTGACTTGCAATATTCAAAACCAAAGGGGAATAAAAACGGCCCGTTGTGGCCGAAGGCGTACTCAAAGGCGCAGTCACCGAAACCGGACTCAAAGCACCATGCATTTGCTCCAAGTTCTGAATTTCATTCAAAAGAAGGTTGTTCTGGGCTGGGGATGTTGCCTTGTTTAGGGTAGTAATTTTATCAGGGACGCCTTGTTCTTGGGTTTCCAGGATGGCCAGAACAGCGCCAACTTTAACAACTGTTCCTTCGGCATGGAGCATTTGAACCAAGGTACCCCCCACAGGGGTAGGAACTTCGGAATCTACCTTGTCTGTGGCAATTTCCAAGACAGCTTCGTCTTTGGCCACCCTATCCCCGTCTTGCTTGAGCCATTTCAGGACGGTGGCCTCCGTAATGCTCTCACCCATTTTGGGCATAATCAGTTCAAATCTTGCCATATCTCAAAATTAAGGATAAACCCCTCAAAAGGGCTTCATCAGACTCATGAACGCAGCTCAGGAATCCTGCACGGGTTGACCAATTAACACCCTCCACAAGAGGAACATAGCCATCATCACGGCGCGTTCAATGACCAATTCACGACCTTCACCCAAGGAACGACGGTAGGTAAAGGTTCCTTCTGGTCCATGGATCCCAAAGCAAACCGAACCCACCGGTTTGTCAACAGTACCACCCGATGGACCTGCAATACCACTTATGGCCACCGAATAATCGGCAAGGTAACGCAAGGCTGCCCCCTGTACCATAGCGGCTACCACCTCGGTGGACACTGCTCCATGTTCCAAAATCAATTCGCGACGAACTCCCAATTCTTCGACTTTGAGTTCATTGCTGTAAGCGACTAGTCCGCCCAGCACGTACTCCGAAGCACCGGCCACTCTAACCAATCTTGCACTCAAGGCACCTCCAGTGCAACTTTCTGCAAGAAAAATTTTATGACCTTTATCTCTTAAAATCAAACCAATACACTCTTCCAGTGAAAGTTCATTTTCACCATAAACATAGCCTTCCAGAAGTCCCTTGATTTCTTGTGCTGCGACCTGAACACGGGCATGCATCTCCGCAAGCGTTGTTCCAGAGCCATCGTTGGATTCGTGGGTATACATACTGAGCCTCAAACGAACCAGGCCTGGTCTTGGCAAAAAAGCCAAACGTATGCCTTCGGGCCCCCATTGGCTTTCCCAATTCTTCAGGATATGTGCGATCGAGGATTCGACCAAACCGGCTACCATCAGGGTATGATGAACCAAGGGTCGTAACAATCCGGTTGTTTTCAGGTAAGGGATAAGCTCTTGGTCGACAAGATGCTTGAACTCGTAAGGGACCCCGGGCAAGGCAGCCACATAAACCCCATGCTGTAACCATAACATGCCTTGGGCGGTCCCCAAAGGGTTATGAAGCAAGGTACAATTGTCGGGTAAATCGGCTTGAGCCAGGTTCATGGGGCCTGGTTCCCTGCCTCTGGCTTCAAACCAACTCTGAATGGCCTTTTGGACTTCGAGATTGCGGACCAAGCGACCGCCCATCGCTTGTGTTAGCAAGGGCTTGGTTAAATCATCCGAAGTAGGGCCCAGTCCCCCACTGAATACCACCAATTCAGCCTTGGCCATGGCGAGATTGAGCGCTTCCAGCATTTCTTCCTCACGATCCCTAACGGTCCATTTACTGACCAGCTCCAGACCTGAAGCGGCAAATGCTTGACCCAGGTAAGACGCGTTGGTGTCCACCACCTGACCTAACAAAATTTCGTCACCAACGACGACCAGAATTGCTTTCATTGCTCCAAAGCGTCAAAGTAAATGCCAAGCAGGCCTTGGAATAACTTGTTTGGAAATTATACTTGACCAATGAAATGGCGTATCGTTTTGCTAAGCTTCATCCTGTTGACTTTGATTACCAAAGTCCAGGCCCAAACTTCACCCGACCTCACCCGAACCTGTGCCCCATTGGCTGGCGATAGCCTTCGCTATTACCTCGCCCCCAACCCGCTCTCCTTCACTCCCTTGTTGACCCAAAGTGGGCCTGCAAGATCATGGAATCCAGGGTCTGCTTTGCTCTCCGAACAAAGCAAAGTGGACCTCTACCAAAACGCAACCCAAACGCCCTATTTCCTGCTTTTTGGCAATTATGGCCGTAAAATCGCTGATAGCAGCAGTCTTTTTGAGTTTTTGGGACTGCCCGCTCAACTGCCAATACCGGGATTGGATACCTTGAATTTACCGTTGACCAACCTCTTTGAGTTTTATAATTTGAACAATAACCGATGGGCCAAGACCGCTCAAGGCATAGGTTTGTTCGGCCTGCCGATACCGATTTTTTACAGCGATGCAGATGAGATTTTGAATTTTCCCCTTCGATACAACGACCGGGATACCAGCACTTTTGCCTTTGAAATCAATGTCCCTACCCTGGCTCAAATATCCAGGAGTGGGCGTCGCATCAGCCATGCGGATGCCTGGGGGACCCTGACGACACCCTATGGCACCTTTAATTGCTTGAGAGTGCGTAGCAGAACCAGCATTCAAGACAGCATCGCCATCAGCGGTTCTGCGCCGATTGGCCTACCCGCGCGCAATGAAATTGAAACCTCTTGGTACACCAACGAGGGCGGGAATCGAGGACCCGTCCTGCAGATTATTGAAAGAGGGGTCCTTTTCTTTCCACCTACCGTTCAAGAGGTCCGTTATAGGGACCGATACCGAGCTCCCAAACCCCCGCCGCCGCCGCCATTAACCGATCCGGGGGATGTGGTTCTTTACCCCAATCCTTGTCAAAATACCCTTAACCTGGGATTGCACCCCTTGGATCCCTGTAGCAGGATTTCCTTTACGGATATGCATGGCAAAATCGCATTGGACCTAACCAATCCAGGCTCTCAAATCGAAAATCTTCCTTTACTTTTAGCTCCCGGTTGTTACCAGGTTCTGTTGGAAGCCCAATACGGAAACTACTCCAAAAGATTATTGGTAATTCCTTAATTACAGGATATTAATATATATACGCTTGAGTAATAGTTCAAGCAT
>VHBD01000049.1 GCA_016872125.1 Sphingomonadales bacterium | reverse complement strand
ATCAGGTCGTACCGTGAAGGCCACTAACGGGGTGGATACCTTCGATATTCGGATAGACAACGATGTTAACCTCTTCAATTCACCGGCTCCTATGGGAATCTTCAGCATGATAGGGGTGGGCAGTCAATTTGATGCAACCGCACCGCATACCTCGGGTTACCAATTATGTCCTCGTTATCTTGCTGATTTGGTCCAGGTGGTCACTTATTCGGTGAGTGGTACTTTAACGTATAATAATACAGCATCAACCCCGATGACCAATTCTATAGTGCGCATCAAAGACGGATTAGGCGCTGTGATTGCCTCAGATTCTACGGATGCATTGGGCGCCTATGCAATGTCCGTTGTTCCTTCGGGATCCTATACCTTGGAAGCCATTACATCCAAGCCTTGGGGTGGGGTCACCGCATCGGATGCCTTAGGGATCAGCAGGCATTTCTCCGGTTCTGTGCCTTTGATAGGTCTTCGGCTGTCCGCAGCGGATGTGAATGGTAGCTCTTCGATAACTTCGGGCGATGCTCTTTTGGTGAACCGCCGTTTCAGCGGTAGCCTCTCTGCTTTTACCGTAGGGAATTGGCTAAGCGAAACACCAGCCTTGAATGTTGTTTCTGGGAATGTTACGCAGGATCTCAAAATGCTTGCCTTTGGCGACGTTAACGGATCGTATGTTCCAAATACTACGCTGCGCGGAACCGCATCGGTATTGGGGCTGATTCAAGGCGCTGAGGCATCGGAATTTAACGGCTCGACAGGTCTGGTGAAAGTAACATTGCGTGCAGATCGGGCCATGGAATTGGGTGCGGTTTCTTTGGAATTGCCCTTGCCAGCCGGTGTTCAAGTGGTTGGGATGGAGCCAGGAAACCCCCAAGGCCATTACAGCTGGGGTCAACGTGAGGAGATGTGGTGTTACGGCTGGTTCGATGCATCGGGTATGAAGCTCAACGAAAACGATGCCGTGGTCACCGTTACTTTGAAGGCGGATCGCTCTGAACTTCTCGAGCAATTGAATTGGACGGCACTTCGTTTGGGTGGACTCACTGCGATGACCGACGTTTGGGGTCAAGAGATTGCGGGGAATTTGAGGGTTCCTTCGTTCAAGTCTTCGACCAATGGCATGAGAATCTTCCCGAATCCAAGTGCAGGAGACTTTCAGGTTTCTTGGGGTTTCTCAAGCCATACACCTTCCAAAGTGCTGGTTCGTGATTTGACTGGTAGGGTGGTGACTATGGTTAGCCCTGTTCAAGGCACCCAAACGCTTCGCATGGATTTGCAGGCTGTTCCTGCCGGTACTTATTCGGTCGAGGTGCTTTGGAACGCCGGTGAGGGTATTGCCCGCGTTGAACGCTCAACATTGGTGGTGCGGCCGTAAAGCAGATTATTTTCTTGTTGCGTGGATGGTTACGCAACGAATCCCTTGTCATTACAAAGGGCGTCTCGCAAGAGTCGCCTTTTTTTTTGAGCCTATGCGAACATCCATTTTCAAATTGCCCCTGTAGGAATGCGGTATCCTCCGATGGCCTTAGAGGCGATGCGTCAGTTGGGGCAAAATATTGGATTTCCACGCTGCAAAATCCCCGGTCAAAATATGTTTTCTGGCGACCCTGGTGAGGTCCAAATAAAAATGTAAATTATGAAGTGTTGCCAGCCTTGGTCCTAACATTTCATGACATTGAAAGAGGTGAGCCACATAAGCTTTGGAATAGAGGCGGTCCTCCGGTAACGAGCTATCTGGGTCAAGGGCTGTGAAATCGCTTCGCCATTTGCGATTACGGAGGTTGATGATGCCTTTCCAAGTGAAGAGCATCCCGTTCCTGGCATTGCGGGTTGGCATAACGCAGTCAAAGAGATCCACACCACGCGCAATACTCTCCAGGATATTGGCCGGTGTGCCCACACCCATCAGGTAACGGAATTGATTTTCCGGCAAAATGGAGGTGACCTCTTCGGTCATTTGGTACATATCCTCGATGGGCTCGCCCACGCTGAGTCCACCGATCGCGCAACCGTGGGTGGCACGCTCCGCAACGAAGCGAGCGGATTCAACGCGAAGGGCAGGGTAGGTGGATCCTTGTACAATGGGGATGAGCCTTTGGGGGTGACCGTACAGGGGTTGGGTCAGGTCCCAGGCCTTCAAACTGCGGTCCAACCAGCGGTGAGTCAGCTCCATGCTTACCTTGGCATCCTTGTGGGCACATGGGTATGGGGTGCATTCGTCAAAGGCCATGCAGAAATCCGCCCCAATGGAGCGTTGTATGCGCATGGATTCCTCTGGACTGAACAAATGTTTGGATCCGTCAATATGGCTTGCGAACTCCACACCGTCTTCGCGAATGCGACGGCGATCGGCCAAGGAGAAAACCTGGTAACCTCCGCTATCCGTTAGCAGAGGCCCGTCCCAGCGCATGAAGCGATGCAATCCCCCCGCTTGCTCCAAGAGTTCTGTTCCCGGTCTTAAATACAAATGATAGGTATTTCCCAAAACAATACCTGCCCGGATATTGTCTTGAAGCTCGGCTGAGCTGATGCCCTTGACGGTTCCTTGGGTCCCTACCGGCATGAACAAGGGCGTTTCGATTGTTCCATGCGGGGTCTGCAGCAAGCCTGCTCTAGCAGAGGTCAATGGGTCTTTGGCCACAAGGTCAAAGCCGGTCCCCTTGCTGGATGGGCTGTTCAAATTGGCTGGAGCTTGGAAGGACATGTGGACAACGGGTGGATAATCTGAGGCCAAAATTCGCCCCTGACTTCTAATTTCGCACCCTATGCCCGAAATGATCATGAATTTTCCTTGGTGGATATTTTTTGCGGCGGCCGGACTTTGGCATCTATATTATCTTCAACGCTACTGGTGGCCGGTCATGTGGAGTGCCCAAGGGAAACAAGAGCGATCGGGCACGGCCAAACCGGTGAGCCTCATTGTAGCCGCCCGAAACGAAGCCGATAACCTTCGCCGTAACATTCCCGTCTGGATGGCCCAAGACCACCCGGATTTCGAAGTCATCGTGGTCAATGACAGCAGTTGGGACGAAACGGGGTTGGTGCTCAAGGAATTTGCTGAGGTCTATCCTCGTCTCAAAATTGTATCGGTCGAGGAACAAGACAAATACCCTACCGGTAAGAAATTTGCGCTAACCTTGGGAATCAAAGCCGCATCCCATTCCTATCTGATCTTCACGGATGCAGATTGCAGGCCTGCAAGTGAACAGTGGTTGTCCATGATCCAAGGCACCTACAAGGATTCTACGGAATTGGTTTTGGGTCATGTTCAACTGGAAAAGACCAAAGGGATACTCGGATTGTTTCAGCAATTCGATGCGTTGTTCACCAATTTGCAGTGTTACGGCCATGCCCTTGCCGGCCAGGCCTTTATGGGAAGAGGGGGGAACTTGTCGTACCTACGTAATTTATTTTTTTATCACAAAGGATTCAGCGCGCATCTCAAACATATTTCGGGGGACGACGGCCTGTTCGTTAACCAAGCGGCCACCAAGAACAACGTCAAGGTTTGTTTTCAACAGGATACTTGGACCTATACGGAGGCTCCAGCGAGCTGGGGCGAATGGTTCCAGCAAAAGAAGCGGCATGTCAGCAGCGCTGCGTACCTCAAATTTGGGCACAAACTGCGTACAGCGATGTACGGATTATCCTTGTGGATGATGGTTTTATGGCCTGCCTTGGCATGGATGTGGCCTTCAGAGTACTACGCGCCCTGGGCTTGCCTATGGGTATATCGATGGGGAACCCTGGGTTGGGCAGCAGTACGGTTCAAACAAACTGGACTCCTACCGCTCTTGCCCATCCTCGACCTCAAGAATTTGTTCCTTCGAACCGTGTGGGCGATGAGCATGACCCAGCCCTCCAAAGCCAGGTGGTAGGCCAAAGTGGATGATCATGGCTGCCGAACCAAGGAATTCCATGCAAAGCAATGCTATCGCCGTGGATTGGTTGCGTTATTTCCCTTACCTTCATGGCGATCAGCTCCAATCCTTGAACAATCTTCCTGCCCTGTACCGGGCATGGAATTCCCAAATCAATGTTATTTCCCGTAAAGACGAGGAAGCCATGTCAATTCATCATGTGTTGCACAGCCTGGCCCTTGCCAAGGTGATGGCTTTTACACCAGGAATGCGCGTTTTGGATATTGGGACGGGTGGCGGCTTCCCCGCCATCCCCCTGGCTATTGTCTTTCCGGAGGTGCAATGGGTTGCGGTCGATTCCATTGGCAAAAAAATCAAAGTGGTTCAAGATATTGCTCGTCAATTGGGACTTTCCAATTTGGAGGCCTTGCACAGCCGAGCAGAGCAAGTGCCCGGTCCCTTTGATTTTGCGGTATCCAGGGCAGTGGCACGCATGGCGCTTTTGGTGGAGTGGACCGAGGCTTTGCTATCGAAGCAATCGCGGGGCCCCAAACCCAACGGATGGTTGGTGCTCAAAGGCGGTGATCTTCAAGGTGGCCTTGGTGAAGAACTGAAGGAGCTCGGTAGACCCTTTGAGGTTCATTCCGTGCGGGATTTTTTGGAGGATCCGTTTTTTGACCAAAAATATGTGGTGTACATGAAGGCAGGCCATTCCTTATCTAAATTTAAATTAAATTGACCTTTAGGAATTGCCATGAAAGTGTACCATGATTTGCTCTCCAAGATTCTAACCGAAGGAATCCACAAAGAGGACCGAACCGGGACAGGGACGCGAAGCATCTTTGGCCCGCAGATGCGCTTTGACTTGCAGGAGGGTTTTCCCTTAATTACCACCAAAAAGGTGCATTTCAAGTCCGTGGTTCATGAATTGTTATGGTTCATTAGCGGATCGACCAACATCGCCTATCTGAAAGAAAACGGGGTCAGCATCTGGGATGAATGGGCGGATGCCCGAGGCGAACTCGGTCCGGTTTATGGTAAACAATGGCGCCGATGGCTTGGCCCCGATGGGAAGGAGACCGATCAATTGGCGGAGCTTATCCGTCAACTTCGGACCAACCCTGATTCGAGAAGGTTGTTGTTATCGGCTTGGAATGTCAGTGATATTCCCCAAATGGCTTTGCCACCTTGTCATAGTTTTTTTCAGTTCTACGTGGCCGAAGGGAAATTGTCCTGCCAATTGTATCAGCGCAGCGCCGATGTTTTTTTGGGCGTTCCCTTCAACATTGCATCTTATGCATTGCTCACCCACATGATGGCGCAGATCTGTGGTTTTAAGGTCGGTGAATTGGTGCATACCATGGGCGATGCCCATTTGTATGCCAACCATGAGGAGCAGGCGCGGCTCCAATTGGGTCGGGAGGCTAGACCCCTTCCAACCCTTCATTTGGATCCATCGGTGAGGGAAATTGATGATTTTCGATACGATCATGTTTGTTTGGAGGGGTATGATCCCCACCCGGCCATCAAAGCTCCGGTTGCTGTCTAGGCTTTCCTACTCGATCATCGCCCATGAATTCGCCCTCCCCCTCGCGTTCCGTTGGTTTGCTCCTGGCTTCTTCCTTGGATGGAGCCATTGGAGATGGAAATGATTTGTTATGGAAATTACCAGAGGATTTATCCCGCTTCAAGGCTTTGACTATGGGGCATTCTTGCATCATGGGCCGGAAAACCCTGTTAAGTATTGGCAGGGCTTTGCCGGGAAGGCAAATGGTGGTCATGTCCAGGCAAGCAAGTTTTCTTGATAATGCCATCTCTGCAACGGATGTACCTGAATATTTCCGTCAATGCCTTTGGGCAGGGAGTCCCCAAGAAGCCCTGGCTCTTTGCAGCGAGGTCGGCCCTGTCTGGGTCATTGGCGGTGCAGAGATTTATCGTGTTATGGAGGAGCATGCCCATTTTATCGAACGGACCGAGGTAGAGGGCTTATGGCCTGTGGCCCAAGCCCGCTTCCCTTTGGACCCCAAACGTTGGGTCTTGGTCAAGTCCGGGGAATGGTTGACAAGTTCTTCCGGCCTCAGGTTCCGCTATCAGCGTTTGGAGCGTACGGCGATTTAGTTTTCGCCCATAAAGCCAAGGCGTTTGGTGGTTTTGTGACCGGAACTCCCGTTTTCCATTAGAAATTGACCCAGAGCGACTGCATTCACTTGCTCGTAAGGCGGCACCATCAAATCCATGTCCAAGCAATATTGAATCGCTTGCAAGATGATTTTCAGCAAGACCTCATGGTTAAGGACTTGTTCTTGTATGTCGTTGTAAAGAAAACTAAACTGCTGTTTTCCATCTACCCAAAAATGACTGTCCCTATCCACAAAGATTCTGGCCAATAACAAACCCTCATCCGCTAATCTGTTGTATTTTAAGCTGTCGGAGAGAAAATTATAAATTTGGATCTGTCCAAAATACCCTAACATCGGATCGGTGGCCACCCTTGCGCTTTGCTGTACAAAATGTTCTGGAGGAAAAGTGAAAACATTGGTGTGCATGCAGAGGCTTAGCGTGTCCCCTGAGAATTTGAAATCGCATTCAAAACGATTTTTGTCTTTGAAAACAATTTCAACAGAGGGGTCTTGGACCATCATGACCGAGGACCAAGCATCAGCCAGTTCAGATAAGATTTCTTTGAGGGATTCAAAATGTTGAAGGGTATTGCGGTAAATGGCTTGCTTGGTGGAGGATTTGGCTGCCACTGCCGCCAGGAGTTGGTCTTTGTTCTCGTTGCTCATGGGGCTCAGATTGTAGATCAATATGCTCTGGCGAAGAGCACCCTGCCTTGGGACGGTTTGCCAGAATAAATGCAAGAACCCGCTTCGGGTTTTTGGTCTAAGGGTATACAGCGAATCGTGGCTTTGGTGGCCTCTTTGATGGCGGTTTCGGTAGCACCGGTGCCGTCCCAATGCGCGGCTACCAGGCCACCGGCCTCAATTCTTAGTTGAAAATCCTCCCAGGTATCCACTTCAAAAGTCATGGATTGACGGAAGTCCAAGGCCTTGTTGAAGAGTGACTCTTGAATTTCGTTCATTAATTGTTGGCAAACTAATGCAATTCCATCCCGGGATACTGTGGTTTTGGTTTGCAAATCTCGGCGAGCGAGCTCCACGGTTCCATTTTCCAAATCCCTTATTCCAACCGCAATGCGGACCGGAACGCCACGCAGTTCATGGTGGGCAAATTTCCATCCCGGCCGGGCATTGTCCTCTGCATCAAGTTCAACGCGGAGCCCCACCGCTTGGCATTCGTGGACCAACGTTTGGCAAGCATCGCGCAGCACCGAAATCGTGTCCGCGCCTTTGTAGATGGGAACCACCACCACCTGTACCGGAGCGAGCATGGGTGGGAGGACCAGGCCTTGGTCATCCGAATGGGCCATGATTAAGGCGCCCATCAAACGCGTTGAGACTCCCCAAGAAGTGGCCCAAACATATTCTCTACCTCCTTGGGCGTTGGCAAATTGGACGTCAAAGGCTTTCGCGAAATTTTGACCCAGAAAATGCGATGTCCCGGCTTGCAGTGCCTTCCCGTCTTGCATCAAAGCCTCGATGCAGTAGGTATCCACCGCCCCCGCAAAGCGTTCTTGCTCGGTTTTGACTCCTTTGATAACGGGCATGGCCATCCAATGTTCCGCAAAGTCTGCGTACACGTCCAGCATTTGCTTGGTTTCGTGAATTGCCTCTTCTGATGTCGCGTGGGCGGTATGACCCTCTTGCCATAGAAACTCGGTAGTCCGAAGGAAAAGTCGTGTGCGCATTTCCCAGCGGACCACATTGGCCCATTGGTTAATGAGCAGGGGTAGGTCCCGGTAACTCTGGATCCAATCCCGGTAGCTGTTCCAAATAATGGTCTCGGAGGTAGGGCGGACGATGAGTTCCTCCTCCAATTTGGCTTGGGGATCCACCTCAATTTGACCATCCGCCCCGTTGCGCAATCGGTAATGCGTCACCACAGCGCATTCTTTGGCAAAACCATCCACGTGGGCGGCTTCTTTGCTGAAAAAGGATTTGGGAATGAAGAGGGGAAAATAGGCGTTTTGGTGGCCGGTGGCCTTGAACTTGGCGTCCAGGGCATCCCGCATTCTTTCCCAAATGGCAAAGCCGTAGGGCTTGATGACCATGCAACCCCGAACCGCCGAATAATCAGCCAGCCCTGCCCGTATCACCAGGTTTTGATACCATTGAGCATAATCTTGGACGCGTTCTGTAATTTCCTTGGCCATTTTACGTTAACGAATTAAAAATCAATTAGGGAGTTCGAATTGCAATGATGAACGGTTTTAAAAAGGTTCAATGCAAAAAAACACACCAAAACCATGAACACGCGTAAGTTTTTTGAAATCCATTTTTTTGATTAAACCTTCAACAAGAGACCTTATCCATAATTTTGACAAATAGAAGCGTAAATTTGCATTAATCAGCCTTTTAAATCCATTGGCCATGAAAAGTTCCTTGAGTTTGCAGAGCCTCCTTGGGGTTCTCCTGTTGCCGGCCTTGTTTTCGTGTTCCAGGCAGGCACTAACGGTGTCCGGAGCTGACGATCATTACAATACTGACACCTATTACGTCGCAGGGGGATTTGATGCAGAAGAGGATCGACAAGATGGGGAAGCTTCGGTCAACGGTTCTGGGGTCATATCAACGAATCGAAACAGGGGTAACCTGGCAGAAGGGGCAGACCGAACTGGATCTGATTTTGGTAGTCGCAATAATGATCTCGGAAGGGCTGATCGATTGGCTGGATCCCGTGGATGGGAGGACGATGAAAGGGGAACTGTCTTTATGGATGATGATTTGGGAATGAGTATCGCAGATTACCGCAGGGCTTACCGCCACGGATACCGAGACGGGCGATGGGATGCCAATGCTTTGCCCGGGCTGTTTAGCCCGAACTATGGCGGTTGGGGATGGGGTATCGGACCAGGTATTGGATGGAACGGCCCTTGTTGGAGTTGGGGCGGGGGATGGAATTATTATGCCTATTGGAACAATCCATGGAATTCTTGGAACAATCCATGGGGTAACGGCTGGGGTTGGGGCGGTGGATACGGTTGGGGTGGTTGGAACGGTTGGGGGGGCGGATACGGTTGGGGGGG
>VHBD01000048.1 GCA_016872125.1 Sphingomonadales bacterium | reverse complement strand
CGGCCAAGGCGGCTTGAACCCCCGCCAAGGCATCCTCGACCACCGCACAATGAGCGGGTTCGCATCCTAAATCCTGAGCAGCCATCCAAAAAACCTGGGAATCCGGTTTGGAGCGTGTCGTTCGAGTTCCATCCACCACCGTATCAAAGCAAGAATCCAAACCGATCTTTTGCAAAACCTTGGCAGCGTTTTGGCTAGCCGAACCCAAAGCCGTTTTGATACCCTGACTCTTGAGTTGATCAAGAAGAACAAGGGCACCTTGGGCAGCGTCTTGAGGCGTCAATGCCTCCACCAATTCGAGATAACGGGCATTTTTGGCTTGCAACCACCTGAATTTTTGGGAAGGATCCGCATCATTCCATCCGGCCTGCTCCAAGAGGTACGCCAAGGAGTCGGCACGGGATCGGCCTTTGAGCGCATGGCGGTCGGTTTCGGTCAAAACATACCCCAGACCCAACGCCAATTCCGCCCATGCCTGATCGTGAAACCTGGCGGTATCCACCAAGACCCCATCCAAATCAAAAATGACCGCTTGGAGCGATGAGGTGGAGCGTGATGAGTTCATGAGCGGCCGAAAATAAGGAAAAAGGTCAGAAACGCAAAGTACAAGGTATATTTGCAACGATGTTGCATTTATTAGGGGCTATATTACTAAGCAGTCGTCCTTGGCTACCCCAGGACATGGATAGCACATTGATCGGTCAACGTCTGGACAGTTCCAAGTCCCTGCAGCTCCCCACCGTGGAAATTATCAACCAAGCCCTTGGGCAAGGCTCGGAGTCCGACCGGCTCAGCGCCGCCAAAGCCTTCGAACACTCGGGACAACCCCTTGCGCGTCAAATGGAGACCATTCCGGGGGTAACCGTCCTCTCGTCCGGTGCACAATTGGCCAAACCCGTCGTGAATGGCCTGCACAGTCAACGAATTCTTATCCTCCAAGACGGAGTTCGCCTGGAGAGTCAAGCTTGGGGAAGCGATCATGCCCCTGAAATTGATCCTTTTCAAGAAGGGGAATGGACTTTGCTTCAGGCAGCCGCAAGTTTGCGTCACGGCCCAGAAGCATTGGGCGGAGTACTGGATCAGCAATCTGCCCCACTGCTTAAGCATGGACATCTTGATGCTCATTGGTCCTCTGTTTGGATGAGTAACAATGGCTTAATCGGAATGCATCTACGATTACAAGGTCCCTTGGACCGCCGCGGTCATTTGCAATGGAGATGGCAGGGAAGCAATCGTTTGGGGGGGAATTACAGCGTTCCAGGAGCCTTTGTGGCCAATACCGGAAATCGAGAGCAAAGCACTACAGCTGAACTTCAGTATAATCATAATAAATTATTGATTAACAACTATTTAAGGGTTTATAGTTTACGTCAGGGACTTTATCCTGGTGCCCATGCCGAGAATAGCGATGACCTTCAGAATGCTATTGCAAGTTCATTGCCTATGTGGAAGGGTGATTTTGGGTATAACCTGGAAAGGCCCATGCAAAAAGTTCTTCATTGGCAATACAGCCTGCGGATTCAACGAGCACATCGTGGAGGGGGATTGAGCAACCTGCGATACGGGTACCAAGACAATCAGCGCCAAGAATACGATATCCGATCATTTCTTCCCCTTCCTGAAATGGCCTTGGAATTGGGTACTCAAACCGCATCGTATACCTACACCAAAACAATTGGAAAATATCGTTTGGAAAATGCCGTAGGCTTGATGTTCCAACAAAATCTCAATCAACCGGCCAATGCAAGGCAATTTATACGGAATTATCAGTCCTTGAACCGTTGGGCCTATACTCTGTTATCTTGGGAAACCAGCAACCTTGGCAAACACGAGTGGGCTCTTCGTTACGACCAGATTGGATTCACCTCCTTTTACCGCCCACCAGGTACGAACCCCGAGGATCCTGCTTCGCCTGACAAACGAAGTTTTCAACGATTGAGTACCGCCTGGACATGGAATTATCAAATACCACGAACGGCATGGAGAATGCGGGTAAACGCTGGCACGGGATGGAGGCCGCCTTCGGCCAACGAACTGTATGCAAATGGTTTGCATCAAGGTATGGCCGCTTTGGAACGCGGCAACCTCACCCTGAAACCCGAGCATACCTGGACCGGTAACATCGGTCTTGGATGGAAACGAGGCCCTCTCGATTTAGAGAGTCAAGTTGGCCTCCGCAACATTCAGGATTATATTTTTTTAGAACCTCAACAACCCTCGGCGGTCACCATCAACGGGGTATATCCGCAATTCGCTTATGTAGGGAGAGATGCTGTTTTGACGCATTGGAACAGCAGTGCCAGTGCTCAAATGGGAAAGGGATGGAAACTCAATCTAGCGTGGGCTCTTATTCGGGGCAGCGAAAACCCTCAAGGAACCTGGTTGGTCTGGATGCCTGCCGATCGATGGTTGTTGGGATTGCATCGTAATCCCACCTCAAACACAAACGATGCCCTGGGATCTCAAACGAAGAGTCAATTCAATTACGGAATCGAAATCCAACACGTAAGTCGCCAAAGCCGAATACCTTTGAGCGAAGACCGCCAAACAAGTTTGGATTATGCTCCTGCCCCTGCAGCCTATACCTTGTTACGAATTTATTTGGGCGGTCAATTGATGCGTCAACATCTCCAATGGATAATCAGCCTTGATAACGCCCTGAACACGCGATACCGAGATTATATGAACCGCCTTCGCTATTTCGCCGATGAGCCAGGGCGGAATTTAAGTCTTCGTCTTCAATATCATTTGCACCGCCATAAAACCATCTGATGCGCTGTTTTACATCATTTATTCTTGGGTTCTTTGGGGTCATTTTTTTGTTTCCTTCTTGTCGCAAAAATGTGGATAACCCCCCACCCGACGCACAGCATGGCGCCATAACCACGTTGACTTTGGTAATCTCAGATTCTTCGGCTTTTCCAGCATACCAAGATACGATCGTCTTCGACGACCCGGATGGGGCCGGCGGCCAACAACCCATCCGTTGGGATACTGTACGTCTACAACCTGAGCGGTTTTATAAAGCCCAAGTCTATTTGACCAACAAACTTGCCAACCCCATCCAGAATTTGAACCCGATCATTATCGCACAGGGTACCCAACATCTTTTCGTTTACCGAAGCGATACTTCCATGTTGAAGGTAAGAATTACTGATCAAGATAATTTGAACCTACCGTTAGGTTTACAGACTTCTTGGGAAACCCAGAAAAGAATCGGGTGGACTAATCTTGAAATCAATTTGCGGCATATTGCCTTTGGTAAAAATAACAACAGTGGAATCAGCACTGGACATTCCGATCTTCAAGTTTTATTTCCCCTTTCCATTCAGCCCTAAACATCTATTCATTAAACTCTTGATTACAATTCCAAATTCATTTTTCTTAACCCCTAAACAAACCTAAAAACATGAAAAAAATCATCCAAATCCCATCCCTGTTGAAGAGTTTAACCGCCCTCTTACTCACCTTGGTTTTGAGCCAACCTACGGCCAAGGCCCAAAGCCGAATTAGCCTACAAGCTGATGCAGGACTAAGCATTGCCTCGTTAAAAATGAAGGTGCTTGGCATCGAAAACGACGAACTCCACTCTATAAATGGCCTGCAAGGAAGATTAGTCGCTGGTTACCAACTTAGCGACAACTTTAGTTTGCACGCTGGATTGGGTTATGTTCAAATGGGAGCCAGTATAGAGCACGAGGATCATCATGACGATATTCGTATCAATGCTTTGGAAATTCCCGTCCTATTTCGCTATCAACTACCGCTAGGTTCGGGTTCTTTGGGCTTGTCCGCAGGACCAGCTTTGGCCTACCACCTTTCTGCTTTTGTTCACGAACATGAAGATGGAAACGAAACTGAAGAAGAGCTTACCATTGGAAATGATGTTGATGACTTCGTTAAACCGATTAACCTAGGCTTACAAGCTGAAGTATCCTATACCCACTCATCGGGCATCCTCCTAAATTTGCGATACAACGCTGGTCTTATGGAGTTGGGAACCAGCGATTTAATTGAAATGAGCAATTCCTATTTGGCAGTTGGTCTTGGTTACCGAATATTTTAGGGCCTAAAATATCGCAACCTCTGCACAAGTCTATCCTTGTGCTTTCGATTGGTGGTCTCTACCAGCGATTTGAAATTAACCGACGTCTGAACCTCCCTTGGTCGTTTATTGATCGGGGATGGTTCAGCGTGCCACAAATCTTCCCAGGGACCGTATACCGGATTGGGCAAGAGAACCCAATCCCGCCCCAGGCGATGGACTTCCTTCAAAACATTCTGGGCACGTTCCTCCTCCGATGAATGAGTGATAAATCCGTCCATATCTTGGAGATTATCGCCGACCCACTGAAGGACCGTATAACGAAGCTTGACTGAATCGCGCCTCGCTTGCTTTTCGCTGCTGTTTTGTCGTAACAACATCGAATCCAAACCATCGACCGGAAGGTCCAAGGCCAACATATTTTGCTTGGTTGCCATCCACTGGGAACTCTTGCGGTTGGAGAGATAAACCACGCGCAGTCCCTTTTGCTGAGCGACGAGCAGATAATCCCGTACCCCGGGTACAGCCGTGGCCTCGGCCTTTTGGACCCAAGCCTGCCAGGAGGCCGAACTGTATGCAGAGCCGTGTCGTATCTGCCATCCGGCATAGAGGCTGTTGTCCAAAACCGTTTCGTCCAAGTCCAAAACCACCGCCGGAGGTCGCTTGCGCAATTCTTCCGGCGCTGATCGTTGAGCCGAATCCAACAAGACCGTCAATTGCTGGGCCGCGGATCGGTAAACCTGACGGCAGAGACCTTGGTATTCAGCCGAACGTTGCACATACAAAGTAGATAAAAGCAATGCATCCATGGTACCCGGTGTAGGATCAGCCTCCAGCAACGCATGGCGAAGTTTAGGAGACCGCGAAAGGGATCCCGGATTGATTCCCGGTTCACCCTCGGGTACCGACACCCCCAACGAATCAAAATAATGTTGCCAATACGGCAAGATCTCCTTGGAACCGGGGTTCTTGAAGGTCATGGGACTTAGGCCGAAATACGTGGCATCCTTGCCGGTGGCCTTGGCAAAAGCCGCGTCGATTAACTCGCTGCAATACCATCGCTGGTTATCCAAAGCAAAGACCTCATCGTAAGGTTGGCCCACCTGGCCCAAGGCAAAAGACATAACCTCTTGCAGGAAGCTGGGGTTCTCGTCAGGTCGTCCCACCAGCACACGACCCTTGGACCATTCGCTGGTTCGGCTCAAGAAATCCTGTAGCTCAGTCGCCACCACCCCACGACCTACGGCCTCAAGGACTCGCAATGTACCCACACTATCCCTGATAAATAAACCACAATGCGTGAACGCCCTACCGTAAGCCGAACGCGTGACCCCGGATATCGCGGAACATCCTTCGCCGCAATTCCATTCTTGAAAAATCACATCCCCATCCCGTAAATCCCCCATCCCTAAACGCTCCAAGGAAGATTCCGAGCTTGAATTTTGGGCTTTGATGCCAGTGGTCCAAATAATCCACCCGCAGAGCAGGACCCAAAACCCTCGATGATGGAAAACCGGCCTCATGGGTTTCGATGATGAGGTTCTTCGGCAAAAAGAGAGGCAAGATGCATGATGGTCATCACTGCCGCGCCCATATCTTCCACACTCACCCATTCAGTGCGAGAATGGAAATGATGCCCGCCTGCAAAGAGGTTGGGACAAGGTAAGCCCATGGCGGTGAGACGACTACCATCGGTTCCACCGCGGATCGACCGCCTTCGAGGCTGTACCCCTGCCCTGCGCATGGCTTCCGCCGCATGTTCCACCAAGAAAGGATATCGGTCCAAAGTTTCTTTCATGTTACGGTATTGTGACTCCCTGACCAGTTCGAAGCGGGAACCCGGAAACTGGGCCGTGGCCATGCGGGCAAAATCTTCGACCAGGGACGCCATCTTATCAAGGGCCGATGTTTGAAAGTCCCTTAATATCCAGACAATTCGGCAATATTCGGCATTCCCTTCAATGGATAACGGGTGGACAAACCCTTCTCTGTCCTCGGTATGCTCCGGCGCAACAGCATGGGTGGATGCGGCATGCAGGATAGTCCCTGCCACTTTGAGCGCATTCACCATTCGGCCCTTGGCAAATCCCGGATGGGCCGAAATGCCATGAACATGCATCGTGAGGCTATCGGCCGAAAAAGTTTCATCTTCGATATCGCCTCGCTCTTCTCCATCCAAGGTGTATGCCCAATCAGCTCCCAGGGCCTTAAGGTCCAAATGATCTACCCCCCTTCCGATTTCTTCATCCACGGTGAATAAAAAGACCAAGGGGCCGTGTTTCCATTCGGGGTTCAAAACCAGTTGCTTGGCGGCTTCCATAATTTCGGCGACACCAGCTTTGTCATCGGCTCCTAACAAGGTGCTCCCATCGGAGGTTATGATGGTATTCCCCATTTGTTGCAACAAATTGGGGGCATTCAGCGTATTCAAGTGGTGGTGTTGCTGTTCATCCAAGAACAGATCCCCGCCATCGTAAGGAGGATGAATCTTCGGCTTGACGTTGGCCCCTGAACAATCCGGGGACGTATCTTGATGAGCGCAGAAACAGAGAACCGGCAAGGACGGCCCCGCATTGGACGGTAGCCTACCCACCACATACCCATACTCATCCATGGAGGCCTCGATTCCCATTTGCTTCAATTCAGCGAGAAGCAAGCGACCCAAATCCTTTTGCTTGGCTGTGGACGGAACCGTCGTCGATTGAGGATCGGATTGGGTATCAATCTGCACATAACGCAGGAACCTTTCCTTAACACCTTGTTGAATATTTTTGAGTAAATCCATGCGTGAACCTAATATTTAAAGAATGCTTGCAAGTTGACTGTCAATCGTCCGACCTTTTGTCCAAGGTCAAGGCATTATCGAGGAATTTCGAAATTGCTCCGCAAAATGAATTTGGCCATCCCTCAAAAAATAAAGGCGGTGAATACCGCGAGACAAGGCGATTTGGTTTCTATAACATTGTTCTGTACCGAATGCCACTCCCATAATCTCGCCATCAGTGCCTAGGCGTAGGACTTCTACCTGATTCAATCCACGTAGGACGGAGTCCATGTCCCGGTAAGGTGCCGCCTCTTTGGCCATAAACCTGGCCATGGTTAGCGGAGGGCCTGACCATACCCATCCATCGTGGGACCTGACCGATGCCGTATCGCGCCAAAAGGTGGCTGCGTCACGGACATAATGGGCCATCAGTCGTTTTTCCCATTCGAGAACCAAGGTCCGCAAAGAATCCGGGGCTGTGCTGCATCGCATACCCCAACGCGGCCATGGATTTAGCCTTAGGCTATCTTCACCGTCCTGAGGGTCTGGCCAATCTTGTTCCCAAACCTTCCAGCCTACAATTTTCGAGGACTGCAATTCCCATTGTACCGCCAATCGGCGGTATTTCCACTGCAAACCCGATCCGACTTGACCGGCTTGGTAACGTTGACGCAGGTAGCCCATGACTCGATAAACCGAATCCTCCAAACTAAGGGTAGGCAGAAGGGCCAAACATTCGGTTTGTTGCCGGTAGCCGGAACGGAACTTGTAAAATAGCGGCCCAAGGATCCATGATCTGGGCACAGCGCTATCCTCTCCGGAGTAAACACGATCGGTCAAGACCTCCGTCAAAGCGAGGGTATCTCCCCGATCGAGGGCTTGAATCCATCGCAAGGCGATCCAAGACAGCGTGTCTTCGGCTGGACGCCACGGCTTCAACGAATCTGCGGGATGTGCTGGTGCATGCCAAGGTTGGTCATCGCGCCGAGTGCCGCAGGAGACCATCGCCAGTAAGGCAAGACCCATGGCAAAATGCAAAAAGCAAGATTTCCTCATGTTTGGGAGTCTTGATGGCCTCTGTTCAACATCCACAGCATGCACAAACTTAGGCCCAATTGACCATAAGCCAAGCATGGTCCATGCTCGCAATCCTCGTATTTTAACCCCATGCAATTTGTTCGCATTTTCCGCTTCTTCTTGCTCCTCTGGGTTGCTTATGGGATCATGCCAAGCCAAGGCCTGGTTGTTTGGGCACAGAGTCGGGTTACCCATGGGCCTGTAGAAACCTTGCTGAGGCTACAAGCCAGGGCCCATACAAGCTTTGGGAGGGTTGAACGTTGGGAAGGCTTTCGTTTCGATAACATTAATCCAAGGACGGTGGAGGTCTGGTTGCCCCCACGGCCTTATTGGGATCAGCGCAGCCCATTGCCGGTTTGGTACCTGCACGATGGCCAAAACATGGTGGACCCCGCCCTTGGCTACGGGGGATCATCCTGGGAAATGGACAGCCTCATGGAATTGCATTTGCGGAACGGCAGCATTGCGCCTTGCATCCTGGTCATGGTGGACAACAGTCCTCGACGTTTCGAGGAATACCTGCCTCCACCATGTTTGGATGGTCTTGAGGACTCCCATATTTCGGCCCTGCAGAAAGAAAGGCCGGGACTCGCTTTGGGTAATCGATACGCCCAATGGATGGTCGAGGAATTGATGCCGTGGATCAAGGTGCAATACCCGGCAATCCCGGATGCTCGTCACCACTATTTGATGGGAGCCAGCATGGGAGGTCTCATTTCATCGTACACGGCCCTCCTGTATCCTCAAAGCTTTGGTGGGGCCGTCTGCCTCAGTACGCATTGGCCACTGAGCCTGCAAACCAACGACACCTTGAATTCCAAACCCTACCGGGACTGGCTATTCCGCCGCATTGATTCGTTGTTTGGGAAGTCCATGGAAGGTGAATCCCTTGCCCTGCATTCCTTGTACATGGATCATGGCGATCAAACCCTGGATGCTTTCTACCCGCCCCACCAACAGGCTTTTGACCGCCAAATACGATCCTGGCGAAAGAAGCATCGAGACCCAAAATTGCGTTACAATTCAAGGTTTTTCCCAGGAACCAAGCACCACGAAAAGGATTGGTCGGCGCGTTGCATCGAAGCCATGGCTTGGACCATGCAAGGTCAGCATTCAAATCGCTTACGCCCTTGGGCAACAGCTTACCCCAAGATTGCCAAGCCTTTGGATTGGCAGATGTATTTTGTGATGACGGATCGCTTTGCGGACGGCCAACCTCGTAACAACCTCAAGCCGACCTGGAATCCCCAGAGGGAACATTATTTTCACGGCGGAGATTTCGAAGGCATACGCAAGGACATACCCTATCTCAAATCTCTTGGAATCAATGCCTTGTGGATTACTCCCCCGGTTTGGAACCAGGACTTCAATCCGGATTCTTCCCTGA
>VHBD01000047.1 GCA_016872125.1 Sphingomonadales bacterium | reverse complement strand
ATGGAATCCAGAACCGGCCGCAAATACAGCGATGCAGACAAAAAAGTATATCGGCAAGAGGGCGGTACCCCCCATTTGGATGGGGGCTATACGGTCTTTGGACAATTGGTAGAGGGCTTTGATGTTTTGGATCGTATAGCCACGACTCCTACGGGGGGCGCGGATCGTCCTAGCGAAGACGTTCGCATCCTGAAAGCGGGGTTGGTCAAATAAATGAAAAGCATAACGTACAACGTAAACGGGATTCGTGCCGCCGAAACCAAGGGCCTTAGCTCTTGGTTGTTGGAGCAGAACGCAGACCTTATAGCGCTTCAAGAAACTAAAGCCTTTGAGCATCAATTTGATTGGTCACCACTTCAAGACGCGGGATATTTTATACATACCGAATCCGCCGTTAAGCCCGGGTACAGCGGCGTTGCCGTCTTGTCTCGGCATGAACCCCTTGCGGTAGTTCACGGCGTTGGGGAATCCTGGATTGACGATGAAGGAAGGGTTTTGAGATTGGATTTCAGGGATTTTTCTTTGATGTCGGTCTATATGCCCTCGGGCTCGTCGGGGGAAGAGCGTCAAGTTTACAAAATGAAATTTTTGGATTTCTTTGGTCCGTATGTTCAAGGTCTTGCTTTACGGCTCCCGGGCTTGGTGGTGTCTGGGGATTATAACATTTGTCATCAAGCAATTGATATTCATGATCCCGTAGGGAACGCAAATTCTTCCGGTTTTCTTCCGGAGGAAAGGGCTTGGTTTGATGGTTTTTTGGAGAGGGGTTTTGTGGACCCTTATCGGAACCTTCATCCTGAGCGCGTGGGCTATTCTTGGTGGTCTTATCGACAGGGAGCAAGGGTCAAAAACAAAGGATGGCGGATTGATTATCAATGTGTTAGCGCTTCGTTAGCTCAGAAAATTCAGGCCGCTGAAATACATCCTGAGGCCGTTCATTCGGATCATTGTCCCATTTCTTTGGTTTGGTGATGAACAAAATCAACGACCTCGCAGGGCGTATTGATTCGTATAGGTATCGTTATTATACCTGGAGAATTGTTCGTGGTCTGCTGATTGCGGGGGTTGTGGGTATTGGGCCTTGGTTGGCGCTTTCCGCCGGGGCGTTTTATACCAAAATCGATAGTGGCTTTCGATTGAGCCTACTTATCCTTTATGCGGTTGCGAATGCTGTTGTTCTTGCTATGGGCGTGATTAGGCCATGGTTTCAGATGCGGGGGTGGATGAAAGGAATGAGTCGACGAGAAGCCGCCCTTCGAATTGGCCGTTATTATCCTGAGATTGGTGACAAGTTATGGAATACCCTTGATTTAGAGGAGTCGAATCATGAGGGTTATTCCAGGGACCTCGTAGAAGCCAGTATCGAACAGCGCGCCCTTTGGATGCGCCCTTTTTCGTTCACGGCTATTATTCCTTGGCGTAGGATTAGGCCTTACGCTTTGATGTTTTTGCCCTTTTTAATATCACTGATGTTGATTTGGTTCTGGTTTCCGGGGATGTTGTCGGAGGGCTCTCGTCGAATAGTTCGTTATAACGAGGACTACGTCTTACCCGCCCCCTTTGTCTTTGACGCCACGCAAACCCCCACCAAGGTTGAGGCTGGTTCGGATTGGGAGGTTCAATTAGCGACACGAGGGTCTCAACTTCCTTTATCGGCAACCCTGCATACTGGGGGGAAATCGTACAAAATGCGCCGATCCGGCCCTGGTCGCTTTGTCTTTGATTATCCCAATTTGCGAGATGGGGGGTCTTTTTATTTTAGCGCATCGGGCTACGAATCCGGATTAAGCGAGGTGTCGGTATTTCATAGGCCCTCTTTGGTGCAACTGGATTTGTGGCTTGATTATCCCGCTTATACCGGTCGTGGTAGCGAAAAAGTGTCGAATAGCGGTGATTTACAAGTACTCAGGGGCACGGTTTTGCGCTACAATTTGCGTAGCCGTTATTGCGAGGGCTTGACTTTGCTGACAGAGAATGGGGATGCGCTGAAGGGTTCCGCCACAGAATACACGGACGCATCGACCCATAGCGGAAAGCAGGCCCTTTATTCCTTGAGATGGACGCCTACCCAAAGCGGTCCTTATTGGTTGTTGTTAAGTAATCGCGACATTCCAAGACCGGATAGCCTTGTTTTTGGGATAGAATTAATTGAAGATGCTCCTCCGGGAATTGAAGTGGGGCGAGTGGATCTTGAAGACCTAGGAATGGCCCCCTCGAGCACTTTAGCCCTTCAGGGTGATGCGAGCCTGTACAGCGGCAAGATTTGGGATGATTATGGTATAGGGAAATTGAGTCTTGTTTATTCGGTTCGACGAGCTGGCCTTGAAGATTACGAAAGCAAGGAGCAATACAGGCCATTGAACCCGGAGGGCGGCCGCTCGGAAAAGAACTTTGATTGTTTGGTAGACCCCGAAGCCTTAGGCCTTAAGCCAGGGGAGGCCTTGCGTTATTGTTTTGAGGTGGAGGACAACAACGGCCTGCAAGGCCCGCAGCGTACGCGGACCGCTTATTTTGAAATACAAACCCTTTCGGAAACCGAGAAAGAAAAGGCCGTGGAAGCCTTAAGTAAAGAAGCGGCGACTGGCATGGAGGCCGCCCAAAAAGACCTTCAACGCGCTGAAAATCAAACCGAAAAGCTTGTCCAAAAGCTCAAACAGCAAAAAGAAATGGGCTGGGAAGACCGAAAGGCCCTGGAAGAACTTCTCAAGCAACAGCAAGAAACCACCTCCGAAATCCAGGAAATTCAGCAAAAACTAGAGTTACAACAACAAAACAAAACACCCTCTCAACAAAAGGAAATCCTTGATAAACAGCAACAAATCCAAGAAATGGCGGAGCGCCTTCTGAACGAAGAAATGAAGGAAATACTGCGTAATATTGAGAAAATGTTACGGGATGAGGCTGACAAATCAGAAGTACAGAGGCAATTGGAAAAATTGCAAAGCGACCAGGACAAAGTCGCCAAGGAGTTAGATCGTATGTTGCAGTTTTTCAAGGAGTTAGAGGTTGAGGACCGCCTCGAGCGCGCTGGTCGAAAATTGGATGACTTGGCCAAAAGGCAGGAAGAGCTTTCCAAAGAGACCAAAGGCAACAAAGACCTTCAGGAATCTGCCCGGGAGCAAGACCAATTACGAAAGGAGATGGATGAATTGATGAAGGAATTGAAAGAAACAGAAGCTAAGAATCAAGAGTTGGATCGCCCCAAGGACTTGGACGGCTTAAAGGAAATGGGCGAAGAGGTACAAAAGGACCAGCAAGAGGCTTTGGAGGAGGCCAAAGGCGGCAAAAGCCGCCCAAAAGCCGCTCAAAAGCAACAAAAGGCCGCTTCGGGTATGCAGAAAATGTCTTCTCAAATGAAAGAACAGCTCGAGGCCCAGGAAATGGAGGAAATTGAAGAAGACCTGAAGGCTATGCGAAGGTTGTTAGGACAGGTATTGAAATTCTCCTTTGACCAAGAGAAACTCATTGACCGACTCAAGGACCAAAGTGGGTATTCGCAGGCCTTTGTTCAAATTTCAAGGGATCAATTCCGCCTTAGAGATCAATACGACCTCATCAAGGATAGTCTGGAGGCCTTGTCCAAAAGGGTTTGGCAGATCCAAGCCCCAATCCAAAAAGAAATGTCTGAACTGGAAAGCCAATTCAAGGCGGGCCTGGATCGCTTAACGGTGCGGGATATCGCGGGGGCCAAGGCCAAACAGCAATACACCATGACGGCCGCTAACAATCTGGCGAACCTCCTTTCGGAACTTCTTCAGCAGGCCACCGAACAAAAGGCCAACAAAATGCCCGGTAATCAACAATGTAAAAAACCCAAAGCCGGCGGCTCTGGAATGTCCCGCCTTCGCTCCATGCAAAAGAAATTAAGCGATCAGATGCAGGAGCAGATGGGTAAAAACAAAGGCCCCAAATCCGGCGAGCAAAAAGGGAGTCCCAAACCCCAACGAGGCGAGGGGGGTAAGGAATTTGCTCAAATGGTTGCCCAACAGGAGGCCATCCGCCGGGAAATGGAAAAGATTATGAAGGAAATGAACAAGGAGGGCAAAGGTGGTAACGGGAACAAATCCATGCAAGAGGCGATTCAGCAAATGGAACAAACCGAAAAAGAATTGGTCAATAAGCGGCTTACCCAGGAAAGCCTACAAAGGCAGCAACAAATTCTAAGCCGCATGTTGGAAGCCGAAAAAGCCGAGCAAGAGCGCGAAATGGAGCAAAGCAGAGCTTCCGAGAGCGCTAAATCAAGGGAATTTAAGCCTCGAAATGCCGCCCTGGAAGAACTTCTTCGTCAAAAGCGTCGAGAACAAGCCTTATACAGACCCGTGTGGATGGAACTCAATTCGTATTATAAGGAGCGTAATTTTCGCTACCAGCAGAATCTTCTACGTATTCAAAGCCTCAAATGATATCCTTTGTTTCCGTAGAAGAAACACCTTTGCCCCAAGGCCGGCGAAAATTGCGCCAATGGCTGGAGAAGATTGCTGAAGATTATGGGGTGAAGGGCCCGGAACTTTCCTATGCTTTTGGTCCTTCCGGATGGATGGCCGATCTCAACATGAGGCATTTGGGACACGAGGGCGACACCGACATTCTTACGTTTGATTACGGAGAGAGAAATACTGGAGGGTCCTTAGCCCTTCAAGACGGACTATCTGATCGGGCTACGCATTTAAACCCCTTCGGTCGGGTTACCGTTTGGGGGGAATGTTGCATTTGTCCAGAACGGGTCACCAAGCAAAGCGCCGATTGGGGCTCAACACCTCAGGAAGAAATGCGCCGCGTCATGGTTCACGGCCTTTTGCATCTTATTGGATACGACGATAAGAATTCGGAGGATCAAAAACAAATGCGTGAGGCCGAGGACAGGGCCTTGGCTATTTTTGCGTCCCTCTAGTTGCGGGACCGATGACAACCAACTTAAAAGTTCCACGTGGAACAATTTGATTACGACATTATTGTTGTAGGGGCGGGCCATGCGGGCTGTGAGGCAGCGGCAGCGGCAGCCGGTATGGGAGCCTCAACGCTCTTGATCAGCATGAATTTGCAAACCATAGGGCAAATGTCATGCAATCCCGCCATGGGTGGCGTAGCCAAAGGACAAATTGTTCGGGAAATTGATGCTTTAGGGGGCTTGTCGGGCTTGGTATCCGATTATTCGGCCTTACAATTTAGAATGCTGAACCGATCCAAAGGCCCGGCGATGTGGAGCCCCCGAACCCAGAATGACCGCGTGATGTTCGCAGCGCATTGGCGCTATTTGTTAGAACAGATCCAAGGACTGGATTTTAGGCAAGACACGGTAAAGGCGCTATGTTTGGAGGGAGACAGGGTGAAAGGGGTCATTACAGGCTTGGGTCAAACCATCAGGGCCCGAAAGGTTATTTTGACCACAGGAACCTTTCTTAACGGGTTGATCCATGTAGGAAATCAACAATTGGGTGGAGGAAGGGCGGGAGAGTCCGCGTCCTTTGGAATTACCGAGCAATTACAATCGATGGGCTTAGCCAGCGGGAGGATGAAGACAGGAACACCGCCCCGTGTGGATGGACGTAGCCTGGATTATTCCGTCATGGAAGAACAAAAAGGGGATGAAAAACCAGGTAAATTCTCCTATAGGCCTCAAAGCAAGGCCCTGGAGCAACAGATGAGTTGTTGGATTACCTATACAGACCCCCAGGTGCATGAGATCCTTAAGGAGGGATTTGAGCAATCGCCAATGTTTACGGGCCGTATTCAGGGCATAGGCCCGAGGTATTGCCCCAGCATTGAAGACAAAATAAATCGCTTTGCCGAAAGAGGCCGGCATCAGCTCTTTGTGGAGCCAGAGGGTTGGAATACCGTAGAGGTGTACGTGAATGGTTTTTCGACTTCCTTGCCAGAGGAGGTCCAAGTCAAAGCCTTACGGCAGGTCAAAGGATTTGAGAAGGCCAGGATTTTTAGGCCGGGCTATGCGATTGAATATGATTTTTTCTTTCCGACCCAACTGAAATCTTCTTTGGAAAGCAAGGCGATTGAGGGGCTTTATTTGGCGGGTCAAATTAACGGAACGACCGGCTACGAGGAGGCTGCAGGACAAGGCTTGATCGCAGGCATGAATGCTTGCCGAGCGGTGAAGGACGAAGAGCCTATAATCCTCAGAAGATCAGAGGCTTATATCGGTGTGTTGATAGATGATTTGGTCTCCAAGGGAACCGACGAACCGTACCGAATGTTCACATCCCGCGCTGAATATCGTATAATGTTACGGCAGGATAACGCTGACTTGCGGTTGAGCGAGATAGGGCATTCCTCGGGGCTATTGCCCAAGGAATGCTTCGACGAGGTACAGAAAAAGATCGAAGAAATGGCCGCGATGAGCAAGTTTCTTGGATCACAATCCATTCAACCCGAGGAATTTAATCCCCACTTTGTGCCCACGGGCCAATCGGCAATTCTTCAGAAAATCCGTATGGATCAATTGTTGTTACGGCCCGGTATTCATCTGGAAAATTTGGCCTTGGTGAGCCCTGCTTTAAAGACCTTCATGGGGGGAATTTTGGAGGAAAGCGCAACAGGGGCAGAAATTTTAATTAAATACGCTTCGTATTTGGAGCGCGAACAGAAGTGGGCCGAAAGCATGGCTGGTCTGGAACAAATTCGAATGCGACCAGATTTTGAATACCGTTTGGTTTCAGGGCTGTCATTGGAGGCTGCCGAAAAATTGGATCAGCACAAACCCGAAAACCTAGGCCAAGCATCGCGTATAAGCGGCATTAACCCCGCGGATCTTAGTGTGCTCATGGTCCATTTGAACCGAAAAAGTTGATTTTAGCCCAAAAACACCGATTTTTACAGACGCTAGAACACCCCAATTGTGGAAACCCTTGAACAGTGCCCTCTTTGCCAGAGCAAAGCTCTAACAAGCTTTCTTAAAGTCAAAGACTTCTCGGTGAGTGGCGAAATTTTTAACATTAGTCAGTGCAAGGATTGCGGGTTTCGCTTTACCAATCCAAGGCCTAGCCCCGAAGAAATAGGTCAATACTACAAGTTCACGGATTATGTATCGCATACGGATGAAGAAGCGACCGGCCTCATCAACCAATTGTACCGTCGAGTTCGACGAATAACGCTCAAGCAAAAAGAAGGGTGGATCAACAGCTTGATTCCGAACCAAGGCACATTGATGGATATTGGTTGCGGTACAGGTGATTTTGCGGGCCATATGCAAGCCAAAGGATGGAAGGTCGAAGCCGTTGAACCCGATGAATCAGCGGCCGCCAAAGCCAGGGCCAAGCATGATTTAAAGGTCTTTCCCGAAGAATACCTTCAAAGTACAACCCAGGCCTACGATGCGGTGACCTTGTGGCATGTTTTGGAACACGTCCACCCCCTGAATGAACGAATTTGTCAATTCACCTGCCTCGTTAAGAAAGGGGGCTACCTCTTTATAGCCGTACCCAATGCGGAAGCCAACGACGCCGAGCATTATCGGGAATTCTGGGCCGCCTGGGATGTGCCCAGGCATTTGTATCATTTTCAAGGCAAAGTGTTGCGCAACAGAATAGAACAAGCGGGCTTCGCCTGCGTTTCCGAAAAAACTTTACCCTTCGACCCTTTTTATATCGCGATGTTAAGTGAGAAGTACCGCAGCGGCAAGGACAGGGCTTTTTTGGGTTTATGGAAAGGATTCGGTTTTTGGTGGAAAACCTTCAAAAACGAACGAGGCAGCAGCAGCAAGCTCTATGTTTTTCGAAAAGGTTAAAGATTTAACGACAAGATTGAAGATTTAACGATAAGGTTGGGCATTAAAATTTGTTACAGAGGTGAATTTCGCTGTTGTTTCGCGAACTGTTGGGTGGATAGGCCTGGGCCTTGGAATAGTGGGTTGTGCCAATGTGGTGAATCCGGATGGCGGGGCCAGGGATCAAACCCCCCCTAAACTCCTCAGGGTAACCCCCCCAGATCAAAGCCTGAATACCCGGCCTCGGCAAATTATCTTCGAATTTGACGAATATATTCAACTCAAAGACCCACAGGCGGTTCGATGGGGTAATGTGCCCGCCGGAACCGTGGAGGCTCAGGCCAGACTCCGCAAATTAATTATTCGTTTAACCCCGGATTCCTTGTCCCCCCATTCAACCTACGGGGTGGATCTTGGGGGCTCCGTTGCGGATATTACAGAAGGCAATACGATTTCCTCTTTGGGCTTTGCCTTTTCGACCGGTGATTACTTGGATTCTCTGCAGTGGTCAGCCCAAGTTCGGGATGCCGAGACCGATCTGCCTCTCAGGGGAATAACAGTGGCGTTGTACCCTCAAGCCGTTTGGCCCTCCTTGCTCCAAGGCGATTCTATCGAACCCGAGCGCTGGACCTTAACCAACGATTCGGGCTTTTTTATATTCAGAAATTTACCAAACACAATATACACTACATTGGCCTTTCGGGATCCGGAGCGCGATAGATTCTTTGGCAAGCAACTTCCCAAGGCTTTTCTTGGCGAATTGCAAGCGGGGGCTATCATGGACAGCGGTGAGGTGATGTATTTTTCAGAAGACTTTGATGCTCAAACGAATATACGTAATACACTATGGTCTGACGCAGGATCACTTGCGATTATTTTCCGGGGTAGCCCTAAACCGGTACAGGCATGGGGTATTCAAGAAAATGGTCTTGTCCTTCAAGGCATGGGGCAGGAAATTCGAGGCGATACTTTATGGGTTCATGTGCCGCCCCAACAGGGCGCACTTGCACCACAATTGGCCTTACATCTAAGCGCAGAAGGAAATTTAGACACTTTATGCACTATAAAACCAAAGCCCTTGAGCCCCAAGCTTATGAGATCAGCAGGGCCGGGGGTCTTGATGTGGGGATCGTCCGATTTTGGGGCTCTTCGACGCCTTCACTGGGACAGAGCGGTTCATTTGATGGATCCGCTGGCGTGGTGTTGGCAAAGCGATCAGGGCAAAGAAATCCCCGTTGAGGGAGACTTCTCTACGGGAACCCAAGAAATTTCGCTACGGGTTGATTTTGCAAACAATGATTTTGCGCCCGAAAAATGGGTATTGCGCATCGATAGCGGGGCCTTTGAAGATGGCTACGGTCGCCATAACAAATCTTTTCTTGGAAAGCTCCAGAAAACAGAACGCTTGGCTACCGTGATTTTGCGAGCCGATTCGTTGTTGGCTGAATGGCAGAACGAAGAGCATCGCGTGGTGAGCCTGTGGGCAAGCAGCGGCCGCTGGGTGGCTAGCCAAACTTTCCGAAATCTTGAGGAGGCAGCATCGCCATGGATTGTGGATGGGCTGCTCCCGGGCAAGTACAAAATTTCGCTTTTGGAGGATCGTA